>NZ_JBSGDB010000342.1:0-9967 GCF_053602155.1 Streptomyces sp. NPDC004561 | reverse complement strand
GCTGTAGAAGCCGAGGTCGGCGCTGCCGGTGGCGGTGACGGCGGCTTCCCTGCGCGGGCGGGCGAGCTGGCCGCGGCACTGCGCCGGGACAACGCCCCGGACCTCGTCGCCGGGCACGAGACCACGGCCCACCAGATCGGCCTCGGCGTCCTCAGTCTGCTGCGGGACCCGGCCCAGCCGGCCGAACTCCGCGCCGACCCGGCCCTGTTCAAGCAGGCCGCGGAGGAACTGCTGCGCTACTGGTCCATCCACCTGGTGACGGCTCGCGCCTCCAGCGCCAGGGGGGCCGCTCCCGGCGTCAGTCACGCGTCAGCGCGGTGACAGCGGCCCCCGGCAGAGTGGGGATCACCGCGGCGCCGGGCGTCCCCCAGCCCGGTCCCGCCGGTGTCGTCAGACGAGCGTCCGAGGAGAACGAGGAGAAGGAGTACGCCTGACATGGCAGACACCGCAGCCCCGGCACCCACCCGGGCCCTCGTCCTGGGCAACCCCGCCTCCGGCAGTCACTCGCCCGAACTGGTCGAAGAGGTAAGGCAGTTGTGCGTCTCGTACCTGGAGCGCACCGAACTGCACCTGACCACCGGACCGGGGGACGCCACGGTCGCCGTGCGCCGTGCGCTGCAGCGGCCCGACGGCGCGCCCGACCTGATCGTGGTGATCGGCGGCGACGGCACCGTCCGGGAGGCCGTGCAGGGACTCGTGCCCGTCACCGGGAACGCCACCCTCGCGGTGGTGCCCGGCGGCACCGGCAACTCCGGCTACAAGATGCTGTGGGGCGAGCGGCCCTGGAGCGAGTCCCTCAAGGCGATCCTGACCGACTGCGGCATCGGCGGCAGCGCCCGCCTGCGCCGCCTCGACCTGGCCCGCCTGGCCGAGACCCGCAACCACGTCTATCTGGGCGCCTGTTCGGGAGTGATCGCCGACGCGCTGATCACGGCCCGGGAGCTGCCGCTGACCGGCCGCGAGCGCTACGCCCGCGCCTTCGCCGACACGGCCGCCGGCTACGAGCCGTACCCGGGCCGCGTCACGGTGGACGGCCGGGTGGTGCACGAGGGCCCCACCGTCCTCGCCAACGTCGGCGGCGGCCGCTACCGCGGCGGCCGGTACCTGGTCCTGCCCGACTCGCTGCTGGACGACGGACTGCTCGACGTCTGTGTGATCGGCGGGCAGGTCGCGGCGGCCGACGTGCCCGGACTGACGCTGACCGCCGCGCACATGGCCCACGCGGCGACCGTGTACGCGCGCGGCCGCAGGATCACCGTCGAGCGGACCGACGGCCGCCGGCTGCCGCTGGAGCACGACGGCGAGTACCAGCACGGCATCGGCGCCACGGCCACCTTCGAGGTGCTGCCCGGAGCGCTCCCGGTGTGGGCGCCGGCCACCCCCTGAGGCACGTACAAGCCAGCTGTCCGAAGAACCGACCGAGCAAGCGACCAAGGAGAACGCCCGCATGAGCGACCTGACCACCACCGTCACCCGTTACCTGGACATCTGGAACGAGGCGGACACCGAGAAGCGCGCCGCGGCCATCGCCGAGCTGTTCACCGCCGACGCCCCGTACATCGACCCGCTCGCCGCGGTCGAGGGCCACGAGGGCTTCGGGGCCGTGGTGGCGGGCGCCCGCGACCAGTTCAAGGGCCTGCTCTTCGAGCTGCACGGCACCGTCGACGCCCACCACAACCAGGCCCGCTTCCAGTGGGGCCTGGTGACCGAGCCGGGCGCCGAGCCGATCGCCATCGGCTTCGACGTCCTCGTCACCGACGAGGCCGGCCGGATCAAGGGCGTCTACGGCTTCCTGGACAAGGTCCCGGCCGCGTAACACCCACACGCACCGCGGGAGCACCGGGCCGCCCGGTGCTCCCGCGGTCGTGTTCACCCTCGACGCAACCGAAGGTAGCCGCCATGACCGCCGTCCTCACGGAGAGCGTCGCCCGGGCGCTGTGCGCCGACTGGGCCGAGCAGGCCCGCACCCCGTCCCGGGGCGCCCGCGGCCGCACCCCCGCGGACACGCCGCTGCGCGAGCTGTCGCACTGGGCCGCGACCCTGCGCCCGCAGGCCGTCCCCTGCCGGGTGCTGAAGCTCGCCGCGAGCCAGGTGCTGTCGCAGATCGCCTCCATCCGGGCCGGACTCCAGCACCCGCTCGGCAGAAGACTGGTGGCCGCCTTCGGGCACCCCATGCAGCGTGACCCGCGGCAGGCCGCCGGCGTCTTCGCCGCGCTCGGCTCCTGGCTCAACCTGGACGACACCGCGTACGCCGGGCACCTGTCGAACTCCACGGTCGCCGTGCCGCTCGCGTTCGCCTACGCCCGGCAGCTGGACGGCCTCTCGCTGCTCACCGCGGTGGTCGCGGCCAACGAGTGCGCGGCCCGCATCACCGCCTCGGCGACCCTTGGCCCGCTGCGCGGCCAGAGCGCCGTGCACACGCATCTGGCCGGCGCGGTGGCGGGCCGGCTGCACTGCGACCGGGCGTCGGCGAGCCTGTTCGAGAACGCCTTCGGGCTGGCCTTCGCCATGCCCAACTGGCCGCTGATGCGGGCCTTTCTGGCCAGCGACGCCCGCCTGTTCAACACCTTCACCCCGGTGCGCACCGCGATGGACGCCTGCGACGCGGCGTACGCGGGGCTGCGCGGGGCGCCGGACATCATGGAGCACCAGGAGGGCTTCCTGGCCCGCTTCGCGACCGTGCCGCTGCCGGAGGCGCTGGCGAAGGGCCTCGGCCGCCGCTGGCACACGGACACCCTGTCGTTCAAGATGCACCCGGGCGGCCCCGGCATCGACGCGGCCGTGGACTGCGCGGCCGAGATCCACCGGGAACTCGGCGGGATACGGGCGCGGGACGTCGCCGAGGTCGTCGTCGAGGCCTCGCTGTACACGCTGTTCGCGGGGGAGCGGGCCGCCCGGTACGTCACCGGGCCCGGCTCCCCGCTGGGCGCGCTGGTCCTGGACGTGCCCTACCCGGTGGCCACCACCCTGCTCACCGGCGAGTTCTCGGTGGACGACTTCTCCGCGCCGCACCTGGACGACCCCGAGCGGTGGGCGCTGGCCAAGCGGACCCGGCTGGAGCACGACACCGAGATGACCCGTGAACTCTTCCTGTCCGACGCCCCGTTCGGGGAGGCGGTGCGCGAGGCGGGGGAACGGGCCGTGCCCTGGCTGCGGGGCTTCGGCGGGGACGAACTCGTGGACCTGGTGGGCGCGGTGCGGTCCGACGACCGGGACTTCTCCCGCTCCACCAAGGCCACCGGCGCCCGGGTCACCGTACGTCTGACGGACGGCCGTAGGGTCTCGCGCACCCGGCTGATCCCGATCGGCGCGGCCGGCCCGGAGACCCGGGCGGGCCATGCCGACCTGGTCCGGGAGAAGTTCCTGTCGGTGGGCGGCGCACAGGAGGTCGCCGACACCGCGGACCGCCTCCACCGCATGCGCCCGCGCGCGGTACGCCGCTGGATAGAGACGGCGTTCCTGGACTGACCCGCGGCCGGGCCGGCCGCGGGTCCTGCGGTCAGGCGCGGTCCGTCAGATCCTCCGCGAACACCTGCGACAGCGGCTGCGGTCCCACGTACTGCTGGCAGTTGCACTCGCCGGCCTCGTAGCGCAGCGGCTTCTTGTTCTCGTCCCAGGCCGTCGGCACCTCGACACGCTCGTGGCACCGGCCCTGCTTGTCGTGCTTGGCGAGGTGGTGCGTGCATCCGCACACCGGTTCGGGCGCCTTGTGCGCCGCTTCCACGGCCAGACGCTCCTGCTTCGCCGCTTCCAGCAGCTGCATCTTGCGCTCGTGCCGGTTGCGCAGTGCGCCGCGGACGTTGTCGGCCGCCCACGCGAAGCCGCCCGTCCAGAAGACGATGAGAACCCACCAGAACCAGTCCACCGGCTGCCCCTTCCCCCGTTGCCGCTCCGGACCAGCATAGTTGGCCCGGCCGCGAGCGCGGCCTCGGCGACCGGTACGTGATGGCCCGCGGACAGGCCGGTCCGCCGCCGGGTCCACGGGCGTGGCCGGTTCACCCGGGGCTCAGCTCTCCCCGCTCGTGTGCGGTGCGCAGTCGCCGGACCACGGCTCCGCCCGCCGGACGGCGCAGCGCCGCCACGAACTTGTAGCGGGAGCCGCGGTACACCGAGCGCACCCACTCCACCGGGCTGCCCTGCGCGTCCCGCGAGTGCCGGGACAGCAGCAGCATCGGCAGGCCCACGTCGGTGGCGAGCAGCTGGGCCTCGCGCGGGGTCGACAGCGAGGTCTCGATGGTCTCGTCGGCCTCCGCGAGATGGACGCCGTACACCTCGGCGAGCGCCGTGTACAGGGACGGGTACGTGGCCAGGGACCGGCGCAGGCCGGGGAAGCGGCGCGCGGACAGATGGGTCGTCTCGATCGCCATGGGGTCGCCGCTGGCCAGCCGCAGCCGTTCGATGCGCAGCACCCGTTCGCCGATGCCGATGCCGAGCAGGCCCGACAGCTTCTCGTCCGCGGGGACCTCCCCGATGTCCAGCGTCTGCGAGGCGGGCGTGAGGCCCTGGGCGCGCATGTCCTCGGTGTGCGAGGTCAGTTGGAGGGTGCGGTACAGCTTGGGCTGGGCGACGAAGGTGCCCTTGCCCTGGATCCGGTCGAGCCGGCCCTCCCCGACGAGTTCCTGCAGGGCCTGCCGGACGGTCGTCCGGGAGGTGTCGAACCGGACGGCGAGCAGACGTTCCGCGGGCATGGCCGAACCGGGTTCGAGCGCCTCGGTGATGGCGAGGAGCTGTTGCTTGATCCGGTAGTACTTCGGCACCCGCGCGGTGCGGCCGGGCGCCCTCCCGCGTGGCTGGGCGCTGCTGACGTCGGTGGTCATGCCTGCCTTCCCGGCTGTGTCGATGGGCTCCCGTTATAGCGACCAACTGCCCTATGGTCTAGTCCAAATGAACGAGACGGGCGAAAGGGGCGGACGTGGACGGACAGGCGGACGGACGCGCTCCGATGACTTTCTCGTAACGGCCGGGACCGGCTTCCCGAACCACCCTTGACACCCCGAAAGGTCTAGGCCAAGCTCCACCGTACTGGTCTACACCATTAGTGGCCAGGTCCCGAGCCCTACGTGCAACAGCGTCGTACGCAGGTCACCGCCGAGGGCGTGGGGGGTTAGTGGCATCCCTGAGGAGGGTGGCGTGAAGCGCAAGCTTGCGGCCGCGATCGTGATCGCGGGCATGATGGTCTCCGTCTCGGCGTGTGGCGGGGGCAAGGGCGGCGACAGCGGCAAGGACGCGGGCCCGGCCGGCTGGAAGGGCCAGACCCTGACCGTCTGGACCATGGACGGCTCCGCGCCGCCGCAGTGGAGCAAGGACGTCCAGGCCGCCTTCGAGAAGAAGACCGGCGCGAAGCTGAAGTTCGAGATCCAGAAGTGGGACGGGATCCAGCAGAAGATCACCACCGCCCTCTCCGAGGACAACCCGCCGGACGTCCTGGAGGTCGGCAACACCCAGACCCCCGCCTACGCGGCCACCGGCGGCCTCGCCGACCTGAGCGACGTCAAGCAGTCGATCGGCGCCGACTGGACCCCCTCGGTCTCCCAGTCCTCCGTCTACGACGGCAAGCAGTACGCCGCCCCCTGGTACTTCGCCAACCGCGTCGTCATCTACAACAAGGCCGTCTGGGCCAAGGCCGGCATCAAGGACACCCCCAAGACCCGGGACGAGTTCTTCAAGGACCTGGAGACCATCGGCAAGAAGACCGACGCCGAGCCCCTCTACCTCCCCGGCCAGAACTGGTACTTCCTCGACGGCCTGATCATCGGTCAGGGCGGGGAGCTGGTGACGAAGCAGGGCGACAAGTACGTCTCCAACCTCGCCGACCCGAAGGTCTCCGCGGCCATGGAGATCTACAAGAAGTACGCCTCCTACTCCAAGGCCCCCAAGGACAAGGACGAGGCCACCCCGCAGCAGGCCACCATCTTCGCCAAGGGCAAGACCGGCGCCATCATCGGCATGGGCTGGGAGGCGGGCACCGCCGTCCAGACCAACAAGGCCATCGAGAAGGACCTCGGCTACTTCACCATCCCGGGCGCGACCGCGGACAAGCCCGAGGGCGTCTTTCTCGGCGGCTCCAACCTCGCCGTCGCCCAGAACAGCAAGAAGCAGTCGCTGGCCAAGGAGTTCCTGAAGATCGCCCTGTCCGACCAGTACGAGGGCGAACTGGCCAAGATCAACGGCGTGGTCCCGAACAAGACGGCCCTGGAGAGCAACCTCAAGGGCAACGCCGCCGCCGAGGCCGCGGCTCCCGGCGCCGCGGCCGGCGGTACCACCCCGCTGATCCCCGGGTGGGCCGCGGTGGAGAACACCCCCAACCCGATCAAGTCCTACATGACGGCCGTGCTGGGCGGTAAGTCCCCGGCGGACGCCGCCAAGGGCGTCTCGGGCGAGATCGACAAGCGCCTGGCCCAGCAGAACTAGACCCGCGCCGGGGGCGTCGCACGGACGCCCCCGGCTCACATGTGCCGTGCGTCCCTCGCCGTGCGCAGGGCACACGGATTCGTACGGCCACGGAAGAGATGACTCATGTCAGTGCAGACCGAAGGCACGGACACGGTCGGGGAGCCCGCTGTCCGCAAGGCCGGGGTTCCGGCGCCGCCGCGAGGTGAGGACCGCGCCTCCGGGTCCCCGGCCGGCCGCCGCGCCGTCGCCGCCCCCTACCTGCTCCTGCTGCCCGCGCTGCTGGCCACACTGGTCCTGCTGGGCTGGCCCCTGGTCAAGAACGGCATGCTGTCGTTCCAGAACCTCAACCCCCGGCAGCTCATCCAGCACCTCACCGAGTGGAACGGCGTCGACAACTACAAGGAGGTCCTGACCGGTTCGGACTTCTGGAAGGTCGTCGAGCGCTCGGTCCTGTTCACCGCCGCCAACGTCGTCCTGATCATGCTGGCCGGCACCCTGATCGGGCTGCTGCTGGCCCGCCTCGGCAAGAAGATGCGGCTGACCCTCCTGGTGGGCCTCGTCCTCGCCTGGGCCATGCCCGTCATCGCGGCCACCACCGTCTACCAGTGGCTGTTCGCCCAGCGCTTCGGCGTCGTCAACTGGGTCCTGGACAAGCTCGGCTGGCACTCCATGGCGGACTACAACTGGCTCGGCACCCAGTTCTCCACCTTCTCCGTGGTCATCCTGCTCATCGTCTGGCAGTCGATCCCGTTCGTCGCGATCAACCTGTACGCCGCCACCACCACCATCCCCAGGGAGCTGTACGAGGCCGCGTCCCTGGACGGCGCAGGCGCCTGGCAGAGCTTCACCTCCGTGACCCTGCCCTTCCTCAGACCGTTCCTCTACTCCACGACCTTCCTCGAGGTCATCTGGGTCTTCAAGGCCTTCCCGCAGATCTTCGCCATGAACGAGGGCGGCCCCGACCGCCTCACCGAGACCCTGCCGATCTACGCCTACGTCGAGGGCGTCGGCAACCAGCACTTCGGGGTCGGCGCGGCGATCTCCTTCCTCACCATCCTGGTCCTGCTCGTCATCACCTCGTACTACCTGCGCATGGTGCTCAAGCAAGAGGAGGACGAGCTGTGAAGCGCTCGCTCTTCGGCCGTATCTGGCCCAACGCGACCGCCGTCGTCCTCTTCGTCGGCTTCGTGTTCCCCGTGTACTGGATGTTCGCGACGGCCTTCAAGCCGACCAACGACATCATCTCCGAGAACCCGGTGTGGTTCCCGACGAACGTCACCTTCGCCCACTTCACGAAGGCCGTCGACGCCGACCACTTCTGGACGCTGGTCGGCAACTCCGTCACCGTCACCGTCTGTTCGGTGCTGTTCTCGCTCGTCGTCGCCCTGTTCGCCGCGTTCGCCCTCGCGCGGATGCGGTTCAAGGGGCGGCGCGGGCTCATCGTGACCTTCATGCTGGCGCAGATGGCCCCCTGGGAGGTCATGATCATCGCCATCTACATGATCGTCCGCGACAACGACATGCTCGACAGCCTCGTCCCGCTCACCGTCTTCTACACGATGATGGTGCTCCCGCTGACCATCCTGACCCTGCGCGGCTATGTCGCCGCCGTGCCGAAGGAGCTGGAGGAGTCGGCGATGGTCGACGGCTGCACCCGCGGCCAGGCCTTCCGCAAGGTCATCTTCCCGCTGCTCGCGCCCGGCCTCATGGCCACCTCGCTGTTCGGGTTCATCACCGCCTGGAACGAGTTCCCGCTCGTGCTGATCCTCAACAAGGACATCGAGAAGCAGACCCTGCCGCTGTGGCTGTCCCAGTTCCAGACCGCCTTCGGCGACGACTGGGGCGCCACGATGGCCGCCTCCTCCCTGTTCGCGCTGCCCATCCTGATCCTCTTCATCTTCCTGCAACGCAAGGCTGTCAGCGGTCTGACCGACGGCGCCGTGAAGGGATGACGCCCCCGATGACCACACTCGCCTCCGGCATCGACACACTCACCCGGGACGCGCTCGCGGTGCTGCAGCCGGGGTTCGACGGCACCACCGCGCCCGACTGGGTGCGCCGCCGCCTCGGCGAAGGCCTCGCCTCGGTCGCCCTGTTCGGCCGCAACGTCGTCACCGAGGAGCAGGTCACCGCCCTCACCGCCGGCCTGCGCGCCGAACGGGACGACCTGCTGGTCGCCATCGACGAGGAGAGCGGCGACGTCACCCGCCTGGACGTGCGCACCGGCTCCTCCTTCCCCGGCAACCACGCCCTCGGCGCCGTCGACGACCCCGGCCTCACCCGGGCCGTCTCCCGCGAACTCGGCCGGCGCCTGGCCGCGTGCGGAGTCAACTTCGACTGGGCGCCCTCCGCCGACGTCAACGCCAACCCCGACAACCCCGTCATCGGTGTCCGCTCCTTCGGCGCCGACACCGGCCTGGTCGCCCGGCACACCGCCGCCTGGGTCGAGGGACTGCAGTCCACCGGCGTCGCCGCCTGCACCAAGCACTTCCCCGGCCACGGCGACACCAACGTCGACTCCCACCACGCCGTACCCCGCATCGACGTCGACGCCGACACCCTCTACACGCGTGAACTGCCCCCGTTCCGCGCGGCCATCGCCGCCGGCACCCGGGCCGTCATGAGCGCGCACATCCTCGTCCCCGCGCTCGACCCGGACCGCCCCGGCACGCTCTCCCGCCGGATCCTCACCGAGCTGCTGCGCGGCGAACTCGGCTACCAGGGCCTGATCGTCACCGACGGCATGGAGATGCGCGCGATCGCCGGCACCTACGGCCTGGAGCACGGAGTGGTCCTCGCCATCGCGGCCGGCGCCGACGCCATCTGCGTGGGCGGCGGACTGTGCGACGAGGACACCGTGCTGAGACTGCGCGACGCCCTCGTGGCCGCCGTACGCTCCGGCGAACTGCCCGAGGAACGGCTCGCCGACGCGGCCGCCCGGGTGCGCGAGCTGGCTCGCTGGACCGCCGGCGCCCGCAGCGGCGCGGCGCACGCCGAACCCGCGCCCGGGATAGGGCTGGTCGCGGCCCACCGCGCCCTGACCGTGACCCGCGCCGGGACCGCCGTACCGGTCGCCGAAGCGGTCCACGTCGCCCAGTTCAACCCCGCCCCCAACATCGCCGTCGGCGACCGGACCCCCTGGGGCGTGGCCGACGAGCTGACGTGGCTGCTGCCCGGCAGCACCGCGGGCTCCTACAGCGGCGCCGGCGCGGGCGCCGCCGCCCTCGCCGCCGCCGGCGGCCGCCGGATCGTCGCCGTGGTCCGCGACGAGCACCGGCACGACTGGATGCGCTCCGCCCTCGACACCCTGCTCGCCGCCCGTCCCGACACCGTCGTCGTGGAGATGGGCCTGCCGCAGGCACCCCCGCGTGGCGCCCCGCACATCGCCACCTACGGCGCCGCCCGTGTCTGCGGCATCGCCGCGGCCGAGGCCGTCGTCGCGGGCTGACCCCTCACACCCCCGGCCGCCCGCCCCCCCAGCGGGCGGCCGACCTCCGTATTCCCCCCGGAACATGGTGGCCCATCCGCGCCCGGGCCCATGCCACCGGCACATGACTCACCGCCCGTCACCCCG
>NZ_JBSGDB010000341.1:0-9982 GCF_053602155.1 Streptomyces sp. NPDC004561 | reverse complement strand
GGACCGCCCGGTGCCGCGCGTACCTCAACCGCCGGCGGCGAGGATCCGCCGAGCGCGTTCCAGCACGGGCTTGTCGACCATCTGCCCGTCGACCGCGGTGACCGAATCGCCCGCTTCGACCACGGCGCGCGCCCACCGCTGCTCGCTCTCGGTAGGGGCGAACTGGGCCGTTACAGCGGCGATCTGGGTGGGGTGGATGCACAACTTCCCGGTGAAGCCCAGGCGGCGGGCGTGCGCGATGTCCGCGGTGAGGGCGTCCGAGTCCTTCACGCTGATGGTGACACCGTCGACAGGGGGGCACAGGCCTGTGGCGGCCGACGCCGAGACCAGTTTCGAGCGGGCGTACGCGAGTGCCATGTGGTCGTCAGGGGCGACGCCGAGCTGGCTGGACAGGTCGGCGTTGCCGAAAGCCAGGCGGACCGCGCCGGGCGTGGCGCACACCGCGAGCGCCCGCTCCACGCCGGCGGCCGTCTCGACCAGCGGGATCAGGGGGCACTTGCGGGCCGTACGACGGGAGAGCTGCGCCAGTACGGCGGGGTCCTCGGACTTGGGCACCATGACGGGGACGCTGAAACGGGCCGCCACTTCGAGATCGGCGTCGCTCCACGGCGTGCCCGGCGCATTGATCCTGACCACGGCGCTGTTGCCCGCGCCGAGCCATGCGGCCACGTTCTCGCGCGCCCGGTCCTTGTCCTGCGCGGCGACGGCGTCCTCGAGGTCGACGATCACCGCGTCCGCGCCGGCGGAGGCCGCCTTGGCGAACCGGTCCGGCCGGTCACCGGGGACGAACAGCAGGCTGCGGGCGGTCTCGAGCCGGCTTCGGGAGAGAGTCATGCGGGCTCTTTCGTGGATACCCCCGGCTTCAGCCGGGGAGGAAACGAAACCCTGCGGAGCAGGGCAAGGGGGCGGGGTTTCGCCGCCAAGGCGGAATGCCGGGCTCTGGCCAGCAGGTTTGATTGTCACAGGTTGACTCACTAGCTTGTGAGCGTGACCACGAACGCTGTGAAGCGGGCGTTCAAGTTCCGCTTCTATCCGACCGATGCGCAGGCAGCCGAGCTGTCACGCACGTTCGGCTGTGTCCGGAAGGTCTACAACATGGCGCTCGCCGCCCGCACCGAGGCGTGGGCGCGACAGGAACGGGTCAACTACAACCAGACCTCCGCGATGCTGACGACGTGGAAGAAGACCGGGGAACTGGCCTACCTGAACGAGGTGTCGTCGGTCCCTCTCCAGCAGGCGCTGCGGCACTTGCAGGTGGCGTTCACCCACTTCTTCGGCAAGCGAGCCAAATACCCGCGTTTCAAGTCGCGGAAGAAGTCCCGGAAGTCGGCGGAATACACCACCAGCGCCTTCCGCTACCGGGACGGCAGGCTGACCCTGGCGAAGATGAGCGAGCCGCTCGACATCGTGTGGTCCCGTCCGCTGCCCGAGGGTGCGTCGCCGTCCACGGTGACAGTGTCGCAGGACGCGGCCGGCCGCTGGTTCGTGTCCCTGCTGTGCGAGGACCCGTCCGTAAGCCCCCTGCCGGCCACGGAGCGGGCCGTCGGCATCGACGTCGGACTCGACCACCTGCTGACTCTGTCCACCGGAGAGAAGATCGCCAACCCCCGGCACGAGCGGCGTGACCGGACCCGGCTCGCGAAGGCGCAGCGGCAGCTGGCCCGCAAGGCCAAGGGCGACGGAGCCAACCGGGCCAAGGCCCGCCGCAAGGTCGCCAAGGTTCACGTCCGCATCGCCGACCGCAGGCGCGACCACCTGCACCAGCTCACCACTCGACTCGTTCGTGAAAACCAAACGATCGTGATCGAGGACCTCGCCGTTCGGAACATGGTGAAGAACGGCAGCCTGGCCCGCGCCATCAGCGATGCGGCGTGGGCCGAGTTCCGGAGCCTGCTGGAGTACAAGGCCCAGTGGTACGGCCGCGAAGTGATCGCGATCGACCGCTGGTTCCCCTCCTCCAAGCTGTGCTCCGCCTGCGGTGCCCTGCAGGACAGGATGCCGCTGCACGTCCGCACCTGGACGTGTGACTGCGGGGCGACCCACGACCGGGACGTGAACGCGGCGAAGAACATCCTGGCCGTCGGACTGACGGTGTCTGTCTGTGGAGCCGGTGTAAGACCTCAACGGAGAACTCCGGGCGGGCAGTCGGCGATGAAGCAGAAACCCCCACGGCGCGAGCCGTAGGAATCCCCCTCCTTCAGGAGGGGGAGGAAGTCAAGCGAAGGTCACCTCGGCCGTGGCGTGGCGCTGTTCACGATGCGTCGCGATGCTCAGGGAGGCGTTCCGGCCCGTTGCGGCGCCGGTCGCGAGCAGGCGCTCGCCCGCGAACGCGGGGCGTCGCAGCCGGTAGGACACGGACCGGACAGGGCGGGTGGGAGCGTTGCGACGTACCAGTTCGAGCAGGGTCAGCACCAGGAGCGGGCCGTGGACGACGAGGCCGGGGTAGCCCTCCACGCCCTGGGCGTACGGTGTGTCGTAGTGGATGCGGTGCGCGTTCGCGGTGAGGGCGCTGAACCGGAACAGCAGCGCCGGGTCCGGCTGCAGCGGGAGCTGCCAGGCGTCCTCGGAGTGCGGCCGGGCGGCGATGTCGAGATCCGCCGGATGCTGCCCCGCGCTTCGCCCCGACCGGTAGACGAGGTCCTGTTCTTCGACCACGCGCGTGGTGCCGTGCTGAAGGTACTCACTGCGCACGGTGACGAAGAGGAGTTCCCCGGTGGAGCCCTGCTTGGTCGCGACCGTGCTCACGCTGCTGACGCGCTGAGCGGGCTCACCGACGCGCAGCGGTTCGACGATCTGGCAGCGTCCTCCGGCGAACATCCGCTGCCGGTCGGGGACGGGCGGCAGGAAGTGCCCGTGACGGGGGTGTCCGTCGTCTCCCAAGTCCTGCTGCGCCGGCCACTGAAGGAAGTACAGCCAGTGCCACAGCGGGGGCAGCGCGTCACCGGCCGCAGTGGCCGGCCTCGACTGGTCCAGGAGTGCCGACAACGCGGCCACCGGGGCGGGGGACAGGACATCGTCCTCGGCGACCGCTCCAGGACTCCACGATTCCACGTAGGAGCCGAGTCCGCTCTGGACGTTGTGCATG
Source organism: Streptomyces sp. NPDC004561 (assembly GCF_053602155.1). NCBI lineage: Bacteria > Bacillati > Actinomycetota > Actinomycetes > Kitasatosporales > Streptomycetaceae > Streptomyces > Streptomyces sp. NPDC004561. The sequence continues at coordinate 6,897 of NZ_JBSGDB010000341.1, read as the reverse complement.
GCTTCTCCTCAACGAGTGGCGAGGGCGGTGCGATCGGCCGCGGAGGTCGCCGAAGCGCGACAGGCCTGGTGGCGACGCCGACGGGGCGGCGGCAGGCTCATCATCATGCGCGCTGATGGGTGGTCTTGAGTAATAGAAGTCCCTGATGCCGCTATGCCTTGGCGGTATGGCCGCCTCCACGGACGTACGCCGCCCGGGCGCTGCGCGGTGGGACGGGCGCCGTCACGCTCCCTTCCCCGCGCCCCTGTCGTGCAACTCCGCGGACGGCCACCGGCCCTGTCGTACGGCCGAGTGGATCTGGCGGGACAGTTCCTTGGCCACGACCTCGGCCGCGGGCGTGACCCGCCCGGCCCGGGAGGTGCCGAGCACGATCGAGCGCCACACCTCGGGTTCACACAGCGGCGCGGCGCTCAGCGAACCGTTCGCCACGTCCTCGGCGATGCCGACGCCGGGCAGGATGGTCCAGCCGTGACCGGCCCGCACGAGCTGTTTCTGCACGAGCATGGAGTTGGTCTGGACGACCAGGTTCATCTCCACCTTGGCCTGCGCGACGGCCGCGTCGATCACCGTACGCAGTCCGTGGCCGGCCGCGGGCACCACCAGCGGATGCGACACGGCCTGCTCCAACGGGACGGGCTCGTCCGCCCGGAGCCCGGCGGACGGCGGCGCGACCGCCCACAGCCGCTCCCGCACCAGCGGTTCCACGTTGAGCGACGGTGTGCCGGCGAGGTTGTACAGCAGTGTCAGGTCCACGTCTCCCTCGTCGAGCCACTGCTGAAGGTGGCCGGAGTACGCGGTGAGCAGGCGCAGCTCGATGCCGGGGTGGTCACGGATGACGGCCGACGCGAGGGGTTCGGCCAGCAGGTCGGTGGCGCTGTCGAGCAGGCCGACGGTCACGATGCCGCTGACCACGTCCGGTGTCGGCCGGATCTCCGCGCGGGCCCGCTCCAGCTCGTTCAGGGCACGCCGGGCGCGCTCCACCATGGTCGTACCGGCCGCCGTGAGCTGCATTCCCTGCCGGGTCCGCTCGAACAGAGCGACACCCAACTCCTGCTCCAGGGTGCGGATCTGCCGGGTGACGGCCGGCTGGACCAGATGCAGCAGTTCCGCCGCGCGCGTGACACTGCCCGCCTCGGCCACCGTGACGAGCGCTCTGAGCTGTTTGAGGTCCATCGTTCCTCCGCCTCGTCCGTGCTATCTGTGCTGAGCATGGAGCCATCAAAAATCAGCATTTCACCTGCAGCCCCATGAGCATCCATGATGGCACTGCTGCCGGAACGAGGGAGGTTCCCGCACTGCACCGGCTGCACAACGGTGCATCGGGCGGCTGGAGGGCGATGCCGCACCCGTCCTCCGCGTCGGCGGATCTGCCGTATCACCCCGACGGGAGATCCGCCGACGACGAGGCCCTCCACGCAGCACGTTCCCCGCAAGGCCCTGGAAGGTCCCTGGAGGCCCGAGCATGACCGCACTTCCGCTCTCCGGTGTCACCGTCGTGAGTGTCGAGCAGGCGGTGGCGGCACCGTACGCCACCCGCCAACTGGCCGACCTCGGTGCCCGTGTGATCAAGGTGGAGCGGCCCGGGGGCGGCGACTTCGCGCGCCGTTACGACACCACGGTGCACGGCCAGTCCAGCTATTTCGTCTGGCTGAACCGGTCCAAGGAGTCGGTGACGCTGGACCTGAAGTCCCCGGCCGGCCGGGACGTACTGGAACAACTGCTGGGCCGGGCGGACGTGTTCGTACAGAACCTCGCGCCTGGTGCGGCGGCCCGTCTGGGGCTGGACGCCGAATCCCTGACGCGACGGCACTCCTCGCTGATCCCGTGCACTGTCTCCGGATACGGCACCACCGGCCCGTGGGCGGACCGCAAGGCCTACGACCTGCTCATCCAGTGTCAGACCGGCCTGGTCTCGCTGACCGGTACGCCGGAGGAGACCGCCCGGGTCGGTGTGTCGGTCGCCGACATCGCCGCGGGCATGTACGCCTACTCCGGCGTCCTGACCGCGCTCTACACACGGGCGACCACCGGTGTGGCGCGGGCCGTGGAGGTGTCGCTCTTCGAGGCGCTGGCGGAGTGGATGGGCCAGCCCGCGTACTACACACGGCACGGCGGCACCCAGCCCCCACGGCTGGGCACCCAGCACGCCACCATCGCACCGTACGGCGCCTACACCACGGCCGACGGCAAGCAGGTGCTGTTCTCCATCCAGAACGAGCGGGAGTGGGCCGCGCTGTGCGAACACGTCCTGGTCCGGCCGGAGTTGGTGGACGATCCACGGTTCGCCACTGGATCGGACCGGGTCGCCCACAGGCACGAGCTCAACGCGATCGTCGCCGAACGGTTCCTGCGGACCGGCAGCGACGAGCTGACGAAACAGCTGGACGCGGCAGGGATCGCGAACGCCGGAGTCAACGACGTACACGAATTCATCGACCACCCCGTGCTCGCCGAGCGCGGCCGCTGGCACGACGTGGCGATCCCCGGCGCCGTGGTGCCGGCCCTGCGGCCGCCGGCGGACCTGGCCGGAATCGGGCCGCGCATGGACCCCGTGCCCGCCGTCGGCGAACACACCGAGCGGGTCCTGACCGAACTGGGACTGACCGCAGCCCGGATCGAGGGACTGCGGGCCGACGGCGTCATCTGACAGCACGCCTCGGCACCGAACGACCTGAAGTACCTGAAATGCCTGAAAGACGAGGAGTACACCGTGAGCACCCTGGACGCCCTCTCCGAGGACGAACAGTTCGTTGTCAAGACCGTACGCGAGTTCGTCGACAAGGAGGTGAAGCCCGTCGTCCAGGAACTCGAGCACTCCAACACCTACCCCGAGGCCCTGATCGAGCAGATGAAGCGGCTCGGCATCTACGGGCTGGCGATTCCCGAGGAGTACGGCGGAAACCCCGTCTCCATGCCCTGCTTCGTCCTGGTCACCGAGGAACTCTCCCGTGGCTGGATGAGCCTGGCCGGCGCCATGGGCAGCCACACCGTGGTGGCCAAGCTGCTGGTGCACTTCGGCACCGAGGAGCAGAAGCGCCGCTACCTGCCGAAGATGGCCACCGGCGAGATGCGGGCCACCATGGCCCTGACCGAGCCCGGCGGCGGTTCCGACCTCCAGGCCATGCGCACCGTCGCCCGCAAGGATGCCGACGGCTATCTGGTCAACGGCTCCAAGACCTGGATCACCAACTCCCGGCGCGCCGGGCTGATCGCGCTGATGTGCAGGACCGACCCCGACGCGAGCCCCGCGCACAAGGGCATCTCGATCCTCCTCGCCGAGCACGGGCCGGGTCTCACGGTCTCCCGCGACCTGCCCAAGCTGGGCTACAAGGGCGTGGAGACCTGCGAGCTGGCCTTCGACGACTACCGCGTGCCCGCGGACGCGGTGCTCGGCGGCGTCGAGGGCAAGGGGTTCGGTCAGATGATGAAGGGTCTGGAGACCGGCCGTCTCCAGGTCGCGGCCCGCGCGCTCGGCGTCGGCCGGGCGGCGCTGGAGGACTCGCTCGCGTACGCCCAGGAGCGTGAGTCCTTCGGCAAGCCCATCTGGCAGCACCAGGCGGTCGGTCACTACCTCGCCGACATGGCCACGTCGCTGACCGCCGCCCGGCAACTGACCCTGTACGCCGCCCGGGAGGCCGAGGCCGGCCGACGGGTGGACATGGAGGCCGGCATGGCGAAGCTGTTCGCCTCCGAGACCGGCATGCAGATCGCCCTCAACGCCGTCCGTATCCACGGCGGTTACGGCTACTCGACCGAGTTCGACGTCGAGCGGTACTTCCGTGACGCTCCGCTGATGATCGTCGGCGAGGGCACCAATGAGATCCAGAAGAACGTGATCGCGGCCCAGCTCGTCAAGCGCGGCGGCCTCGACGCCTGATGGCAGGCACGAAAAACAGGAAGGCGGCCCGGGCGAGGGCTGCCATGGAGAACAGGAGCGCACCCTCATGGTGAAAATCGTTGTTTGTGTGAAGTACGTTCCTGACGCCACTGGCGACCGGCACTTCGCGGAGGACCTGACCGTCGACCGTGACGACGTGGACGGTCTGCTGTCGGAACTGGACGAGTACGCGGTCGAGCAGGCGCTGCGGATCGCCGAGAACCACGACGGCGACGCCGAGGTCATCGCGCTGACCATGGGTCCGGAGGATGCCAAGGACGCGCTGCGCAAGGCCCTTTCGATGGGCGCGGACAAGGCCGTCCACGTGGAGGACGACGATCTGCACGGCACCGACGTCATCGGTACGTCGCTGGTGCTGGCGAAGGCGATCGAGAAGGCCGGCTTCGACCTGGTGGTCTCCGGCATGGCGTCGACGGACGGCACCGCCGGCGTGGTCCCGGCGCTGCTGGCCGAGCGTCTCGGTGTGCCGCAGGTGACCCTGCTGTCCGAGGTGTCGGTCGAGGACGGCACGGTCAAGGGCCGCCGTGACACCGACTCCGCCACCGAGCGGGTGGAGGCATCCCTGCCCGCGCTGGTCTCGGTGACCGACCGGTCCGGTGAGGCGCGTTACCCGTCCTTCAAGGGAATCATGGCGGCCAAGAAGAAGCCGGTGGAGTCCTGGGACCTGTCCGACCTGGGCATCGAGGCTTACCAGGTGGGTCTCGACGGCGCCTGGACCAAGGTCGACTCGGCGGCCCAGCGTCCCGTCCGCACGGTGGGCACGATCGTGAAGGACGAGGGCGACGGCGCCAAGCAGCTCGCCGAGTTCCTCGCGGGCCAAAAGTTCGTCTAAATCGTTAGGAGTTGCTTTCCCATGGCTGAAGTTCTCGTCTACGTCGACCACGTGGACGGTGCCGTCCGCAAGCCCACCCTTGAGCTGCTGACGCTCGCCCGTCGGATCGGTGAGCCGGTCGCCGTCGCGCTGGGCGCCGGTGCGGACAGCACGGCTGCCGCGCTGGCCGAGCACGGTGCGACCCGTGTCCTCACCCACGAGGCGTCCGAGTACGCCGACTTCCTGGTCGTGCCGAAGGTGGACGCGTTGCATGCCGCCTACGACGCCGTGTCCCCGACCGCCGTGCTGGTGCCGTCCTCGGCGGAGGGCAAGGAGGTCGCGGCGCGTCTGGCGCTGCGAATCGGTGCGGGCATCGTCACCGACGCCGTCGACCTGGAGGCCGGGGAGGAGGGGCCGGTGGCGACCCAGTCGGTGTTCGCCGCCTCGTTCACGACCAAGTCCCGTGTCATCAAGGGCACTCCGGTCATCACGGTGAAGCCGAACAGCGCCGCCGTGGAGGTCGCTCCGGCGGCCGGTGCGGTCGAGGCGCTGAACGTGTCGTTCTCGGAGCAGGCGACCGGTACGAAGGTCACGGGCCGTACGCCGCGTGAGTCGACGGGCCGTCCGGAGCTGACCGAGGCCGCGATCGTGGTCTCCGGTGGCCGTGGTGTGAACGGCGCGGAGAACTTCTCGATCATCGAGGCCCTCGCCGACTCGCTCGGCGCTGCCGTCGGCGCCTCCCGCGCCGCGGTGGACGCCGGTTGGTACCCGCACACCAACCAGGTCGGCCAGACCGGCAAGTCGGTCTCGCCGCAGCTGTACATCGCCAACGGCATCTCCGGCGCGATCCAGCACCGTGCCGGCATGCAGACCTCGAAGACGATCGTCGCCGTCAACAAGGACGCCGAGGCCCCGATCTTCGAGCTGGTCGACTACGGCGTCGTCGGCGACCTCTTCGACGTCGTCCCGCAGCTGACCGAGGAGATCAAGGCCCGCAAGGGCTGACTCCCGCGAGAAACAGAAGGCGTTCTCCATGCAACTCGCCGCGATCATCGTGTCGTTGGTCCTGGCCGTGGTCGGCGCGGCACTGTTCGCCCGGGCCGTCGGCCGGATCTACCGCTTCGTGCGGCTCGGGCAGGACGTGCCCGCGGGCACCCGCACCGACAACCCGAAGCAGCGCAGTCTGACTCTGCTCAGGGAGTTCCTCGGCCACACCCGCCTCAACCGCTGGGGCGTCGTCGGCGTCGCGCACTGGTTCGTGGCGGTGGGCTTCTTCACCCTCGTCCTGACCCTGGTGAACGCCTTCGGACAGCTGTTCCAGGCCGACTGGTACATCCCGTTCATCGGGAACTGGGCACCGTACGAGGTCTTCACCGAGCTCATCGGTCTGCTCACCACGCTCGGCATCCTCACGCTCATCGGGATCCGCCAGCTGTCCCACCCGAGGCGAACGGGCCGCAAGTCGCGCTTCACGGGTTCCAACATCGGCCAGGCGTACTTCGTCGAAGCCGTCATCCTCGTCATCGGCCTGGCGATCCTGACGCTGCGCGGTCTGGAGGGCGCGCTGCACGGGGTGAGTGGGTACGAGGCCTCGTACCTGGTCTCGTACCCGTTGGTCGCAGCCTTCAAGGGGCTGAGCCTGACCACCCTGCGGAACCTGGTGTACCTGACCGCGATGATCAAGATCGGGACGTCTTTCGTCTGGATGATCACGGTCGCGCTGAAGACCGACATGGGTGTGGCCTGGCACCGGTTCCTGGCGTTCCCGAACATCTGGTTCAAGCGGAACGCCGACGGTTCGACCGCGTTGGGTGCGTTGCAGCCGATGACGTCCGGCGGCAAGCCGATCAACTTCGAGGACCCGGGCGAGGACGACGTCTTCGGCGTCTCCCAGGTCGAGCAGTTCTCCTGGAAGGGCCTGCTCGACTTCTCCACCTGCACCGAGTGCGGCCGCTGCCAGTCGCAGTGCCCCGCCTGGAACACCGGCAAGCCGCTGTCGCCGAAGCTGCTGATCATGTCGCTGCGCGACAACGCGCACGCCAAGGCCCCGTACCTGCTGGCCGGAGAATCAGGAGAGGAAGGTGCGGAAGCGCAGCGCCCGCTGATCGGCACCGCCGAGGAGAACGGCGTCATCGACCCGGACGTGCTGTGGTCCTGCACCACCTGCGGCGCCTGCGTCGAGCAGTGC
>NZ_JBSGDB010000340.1:0-9987 GCF_053602155.1 Streptomyces sp. NPDC004561 | reverse complement strand
GGGCACGCCGCCCGACCTGGAGGCCGCCGCCGACCACGTCCTGTCCACGCTGCTGCCCGGCGCGGACAGGCACGCCGGCGTCGCGCTGTCCGTTCTGCTCGTCCAGGCCCTGGGCGACGCGGGCATCGGCGCCCCGCTGTGGTGCGCGACCCGGAACGCGGTGGGGGTGAGCCCCGCCGACGAGGTGGCGGACCCGTACCAGTCCCAGGTCTGGGGTCTGGGCCGGGTGGCGGCGCTGGAGCACGCCCCGCGTTGGGGCGGTCTGGTCGACCTGCCGGACACGGTCGACGATCGGGTCGCCGGCCGCCTCGCCGCGGTCCTCGGCCAGTCGGCCGAGGACCAGGTCGCGATCCGCGACCGCGGGGTGTTCGCCCGGCGTCTGTCGCGACTGCCCGCAACCCGGAGCGACCGCTCGTGGTCGCCGCGCGGCACCGTCCTGATCACCGGTGGTACGGGTGCGCTGGGTGGGCATGTGGCCCGCTGGCTCGCCGGTGCGGGTGCGGAGCACCTGGTGCTCACCAGCCGCCGTGGTCTCGACGCCCCCGGAGCCGCGGGTCTCAAGGCCGAGTTGGAGGAGGCGGGCGTGCGCGTGACCGTGGCCGCCTGTGACGTGGCCGACCGCGGGGCGCTCGCCGCGCTGCTCGCCGAGCACCCCGTCAACGCCGTCGTCCACACGGCCGGCACCGCCGAGGCGGGGATGCTCGCCGAGACGAGCCTCGGCGACTTCGCGGCGACGGTGGCGGCGAAGGCCCTCGGGGCCGTGCACCTCCACGAACTGCTCGGCGATCAGGAACTGGACGCGTTCGTCCTCTTCTCCTCCGTCGCCGGCGTGTGGGGAGGCGGCGGGCAGGCCGCGTACTCGGCCGCGAACGCCTTCCTCGACGGCCTGGCGCAGCACCGGCGGGCCCGGGGCCTCGCCGCGACCGCGATCGCCTGGGGCCCGTGGGGTGAGGGCGGCATGGTCGCCGACGCCGGGGACGAGGAGCGGCTGCGGCAGCGCGGCCTGACCACGCTGCGACCGGACCGGGCGATCTCCGCGCTGCACGGTGCGCTGAGCGGCGGGGACGGCACGGTCACCGTGGCGGACGTGGACTGGGAGCGGTTCGTCGTCCCGTTCACCCTCAGCAGGCCGAGCGCGCTGCTGAGCGACCTGCCCGAGATCCGGGACGCCCTCGCGCGGGAGCCCGCCGAGCGGGCCGCGGAGCCGTCCGCGCTGAAGGAGAAGCTCTCCACGCTGTCCGAGGACGAACAGCAGCGCCTGCTCGTGGACACGGTGTGCGCGCACGCGGCGGCCGTGCTCGGCCACAGCGGCTCCGCGGCGGTGGAACCGGACCTGGCCTTCCGGGACCTCGGCTTCGACTCCCTGACCGCGGTGGAGCTGCGCAACCTGCTCACGACCGACACCGGCCTGACCCTGCCCGCGACGCTGGTCTTCGACCACCCGACGCCCGAGGCGATCGCCCGCTACCTGCGGAGCGAACTCGCCGGCCGGACGGGCCCGGACGAGGTGTCGGTCTTCAGCGAGCTCGACCGGCTGGAGTCGGTGATCTCCACGGCCTCCTCCGCCGAGGAGACGGTTCGGTCAGGGGTGCGGAGGCGGCTGCAGGAGCTGCTGTCCCTGGTGAACTCCGCCTGTGAGCAGGGCGCGGAATCCGCCGAGGCGCAGCGGCAGCTCCAGGACGCGACGATCGACGACATCTTCGAACTGATCGATCAAGATCTAGAAAATTCCTAGTTCTTGGCGCCCTACCTTTAACGACAGCCGAGGACGGATGAGGCGGATGAGCAGCAACGAAGACAGGCTCCTCGAATATCTCAAGCGCGTCACCGGAGACCTTCGCCAGGTCCGGGAGCGCCTTCGCGAGGCCGAGGAGAAGGACCAGGAACCCATCGCGATCGTCGGCATGGGGTGCCGGTATCCGGGCGGGGTGCGGTCGCCGGAGGACCTGTGGCAGTTGGTGGTTTCGGGTGGTGACGCGGTCGGCGAGTTCCCGGCGGACCGTGGCTGGGACGTGGACGGCATCTACGATCCGGATCCTGAGGCGACGGGGAAGTCGTACACGCGCCGCGGTGGATTCCTTTACGGGGCGGGTGAGTTCGACGCGGGGTTCTTCGGGATCAGTCCGCGTGAGGCCGTGGCGATGGATCCGCAGCAGCGTCTGTTGCTGGAGACCACGTGGGAGACGTTCGAGCGGGCGGGCATCGACGCGGAGTCGGTGCGCGGCAGCCGTACCGGAGTCTTCGTCGGCTCCGGCTACCAGGACTACGTCAACCTCCTGGTCGGGGTGGGCGGCGAGTCCGACGGCCATCTCGGGACCGGTAACTCCGCCAGCGTGATGTCCGGCCGCATCGCCTACACCTTCGGCCTGGAGGGCCCGGCGGTCACCGTCGACACGGCGTGCTCGTCGTCGCTGGTGGCACTGCACTGGGCGATCCAGGCGCTGCGCGACGGCGAGTGCTCCATGGCGCTGGCCGGCGGCGTGCAGGTGATGACCACGCCCACCGCGTTCGTGGAGTTCAGCCGCCAGCGCGGGCTGGCCCCGGACGGCCGGTGCAAGGCGTTCGGCGCCGGGGCGGACGGCACGGGCTGGGCCGAGGGCGTCGGCATGCTCTTGGTGGAGCGACTGTCCGACGCCCGCCGCAACGGCCACGAGGTGTTGGCGGTGGTGCGGGGCAGCGCCGTGAACCAGGACGGTGCGTCCAACGGCCTGACCGCGCCGAACGGTCCGGCCCAGCAGCGGGTCATCCGCCAGGCCCTGGCGTCGGCCGGCCTGTCTCCCGCCCAGATCGACGTGGTGGAGGCGCACGGCACGGGTACGACGCTGGGTGACCCGATCGAGGCGCAGGCACTCCTCGCCACGTACGGCCGGGAGCGGCCCGAGGGACAGCCGCTGTGGCTGGGCTCGCTGAAGTCCAACATCGGCCACACGCAGGCCGCCGCGGGTGTCGGCGGCATCATCAAGATGGTCATGGCGATGCGCCACGGTGTGCTCCCGCAGACTCTGCACGCGGACGAGCCGACGCCGCACGTGGACTGGTCCGCGGGCGAGGTCCGCCTGCTGACCGAGGCCGTCGACTGGCCGGAGACCGATCACCCGCGCCGGGCCGCCGTGTCGTCCTTCGGTGTCAGCGGCACCAACGCCCACACGATCATCGAACAGGCGCCGGCCCAGGACGAGGAGCCCGCAGGGGAAGCCGCCGACGGCCCCCTGGCGTGGGTGCTCTCCGCCAGGAGCGACGCGGCGTTGCGGGCGCAGGCGGCGGCGGTACTGCCCTTCGTACGAGGCGGGGTCCGGCCCCGGGACGTCGGGCTGTCGCTGGCCACGACCCGCGCGGCCATGCGTCACCGGGCCGCGGTCGTGGGGGAGAGCCGTGCGGAACTGCTCCTCGGGCTGGAGGACCTGGCCGCCGGGACCCCTTCGTCCCGTGTGCTGCTGGGGCGCCCGGCCGGTGGCAGGACCGGTTTCCTCTTCTCCGGGCAGGGCGCGCAGCGCATCGGCATGGGGCGCGAACTGTACGCGGCGTTCCCCGCCTTCGCCGCGGCCTACGACGAGGTGTGCGCGCGTCTGGACGCCCCGGTCGACGTCGACGCCGAGACCCTGCACCTGACCGGGTGCACCCAGCCCGCGTTGTTCGCGGTCGAGGTGGCACTGTTCCGGCTCCTCGAATCCCTGGGCGTCCGGGCCGACTTCGTCATGGGCCACTCCGTGGGCGAGATCGCCGCCGCGCACGTCGCCGGTGTGCTGTCGCTGGACGACGCGGCCAAGCTGGTGTCCGCCCGTGCCGCGCTGATGCAGGCCCTGCCCGCGGGCGGCGCGATGGTCGCCGTACAGGCCACCGAGGAGGAAGTCCTGCCCCACCTCGCCGACGGGGTGAGCATCGCCGCGGTCAACGGCCCCTCGTCGGTGGTGGTTTCGGGTGACGAGACGACGGCCCTTGCGATCGCCGCTTCCTTCGCCGAGCAGGGCCGCAAGACGTCGCGGCTGAAGGTCAGCCACGCGTTCCACTCACCGCTGATGGACCCGATGTTGGAGGAGTTCGGGCAGGCCGTCAGTGGTCTGGTCTTCAACGAGCCGCGGATTCCGGTCGTTTCGAACCTCACGGGCCGCCTGGCCGAGTCGTACACCCCGGAGTACTGGGTGCGTCACGTGCGTGAGGCGGTCCGCTTCGCTGATGGCCTTCGCACCCTGCATGAGCTGGGTGTGAGCACGTTCGTGGAGATCGGCCCGGGTGGTGTCCTCAGCGGTATGGCGCAGGACTGTGTGGACGGCGTCGTCACCATTCCCGTACTCCGAGCCGACCGCCCCGAACCCCAGGCGCTCACCACCGCGTACGCCCAACTGCACGTAAGCGGCGTGGAAGTGGACTGGCACGCCTTCTTCCCCGGTGCCCGCCGTGTCGACCTGCCGACCTACGCCTTCCAGCACGAGCGCTACTGGGTCGACGCCCCGGAAGCGGCCGCCTCCGTGGTGGATCCGGTGGACGCGGAGTTCTGGGAGACCGTGGAGCGTGGGGACGCGCAGGCCCTCGCGGAGACCCTGGACGTCGGGGCGGGGGACGCGTTCAGCGACGTGCTGCCGAGGCTGTCGTCGTGGCGGCGGCAGCGCAAGGAGCGGTCCGCCGTGGACGGTTGGTGCTACCGCGAGTCGTGGAAGCGCCTGGGCGAGCTCGCTCCCGCCGGCCTCGGCGGCACCTGGCTGCTGGCGGTGCCCGAGGAGGAGAACGAGCAGACCGCCGCGGTCCGCACCGCGCTCACCGCTCGCGGCGCCACGCTGAAGACGCTCGTCGTGGGCGGGACGAGCGACCGCGCCGCTCTGGCCGGGGAGCTGGCCGGGATCGGGCCGGTCGACGGCGTGCTGTCCCTGCTCGTCACGGGCGAGCCCGTGCTGCCCACCCTGCTGCTCGTCCAGGCCCTGGGCGACGCGGGCGTCGACGCCCCGCTGTGGTGCCTCACCTCGGGCGCGGTGGCCGTCAGCGGCTCCGACGCCGTACGCGACGCCCGGCACGCCCAGGTCTGGGGCCTGGGCCGCACCGTCGCCCTGGAGTTACCCCGGCGCTGGGGCGGCCTGATCGACCTGCCGGAGTCCGTCGACCACCAGACCGCCGCACGCCTGGCCGACGTACTGGGACAGGCCCTGACGGGCCGGTGGGAGGAGGACCAGCTCGCCGTCCGCGCCTCCGGCGTCTTCGCCCGGCGGCTCGCCCACGCCCCGGCCCGCGCGGCCGGCCGCCGCTGGCAGCCCCGTGGCACCGTCCTCGTCACCGGGGGTACGGGCGCGCTCGGCGGCCACGTCGCCCGCTGGCTGGCGCGCGGCGGCGCCGAACACCTCGTCCTCACCAGCCGCCGGGGCGCGGACGCACCGGGCGCCGCCGCCCTGCGGGACGAGCTGGAGGCCCTCGGCGCCCGCGTCACGCTCGCCGCCTGCGACTTGGCCGACCGGGACGCCGTGGCGGCCCTGCTCGCCGAGCACGCCTTCACCGCCGTCGTGCACGCCGCCGGGGTCGCCGACGCCGGCATGGTGGACGCCACCACCCCGGCCGCCTTCGCCGCCGCGCTCGCCGCCAAGGCGGACGGCGCGGCGCACCTCGACGAGCTGCTCGGCGACCAGGAGCTCGACGCCTTCGTCCTCTTCTCGTCCATCTCCGGCGTCTGGGGCAGCGGCGGCCAGGCCGCCTACGCCGCCGGCAACGCCTTCCTCGACGGGCTCGCCCGGCAGCGCCGCGACCGCGGCCGCACCGCGACCGCCGTCTCCTGGGGCCCCTGGGCCGACGGCGGCATGGTCGAGGACGGCGACGACGAGGAGCGGCTGCGCCGCCGGGGCCTTCGCGCGATGACCCCCGCATCGGCGATCACCGCCCTGCAGGCCGCGCTCGACCGCGACGAGACCCTGCTGAGCGTGGCCGACGTGGACTGGTCGCGCTTCATCGCGCCGTTCACCCTCGGCCGGCCGAGCCCGCTGCTCGGCGACCTGCCCGAGGTGCGCGCGACGCTCGCCGAGGACGCCCCCGAGGCGGCCCACGGCTCCGGGGCGCTCGCCGAGAGCCTGGCCGGGCTGTCGTACGAGGACCGCGCACGCGCCCTCGTGGACCTGGTGCGCACGCACGCCGCCGCCGTCCTCGGCCACCGCGGAGCGAGTGCGGTCGAGGCCGACCGGCCCTTCAGGGACCTCGGCTTCGACTCCCTGACCGCGGTGGAACTCCGCAACCGGATCAACGACGCCACCGGCCTCGCCCTGCCCACGACCCTGGTGTTCGACCACCCCACGGCCGCGGACCTCGCCGCCCACCTGCTCGCCGAACTCACCGGCGGCCAGGACGCGGCGGCCACGGCCGAGGCGGCCGCCGCCGTGCTGGACGAGCCGATCGCCATCATCGGGATGGCCTGCCGCTACCCCGGCGGCGTGCGCTCGCCCGAGGACCTGTGGGAACTGGTCGCCTCCGGCCGCGACGCGATCTCCCGCTTCCCCGGCAACCGCGGCTGGGACGTCGAGGCGCTCTACCACCCGGACCCCGACCACCCCGGCACCACGTACACCACCCAGGGCGGATTCCTGCACGACGCGGACGAGTTCGACCCCGCGGTCTTCGGCATCAGCCCGCGCGAGGCCGTCGCCATGGACCCGCAGCAGCGCCTGCTGCTGGAGACCACCTGGGAGGCCTTCGAGGGCGCCGGGATCGCCCCCGACGCGATGCGCTCCACGGCCACGGGCGTCTTCGTCGGCTCCGGCTACCAGGACTACACCGGCCGCCCGCTCAAGGTGCCCGACGGCGTCGAGGGCTACCTCCCCAGCGGCAACGCGGCCAGCGTGATCTCCGGCCGGCTCTCCTACACCTTCGGCCTGCGGGGCCCGTCGGTCACCGTCGACACCGCGTGCTCGTCCTCACTGACCGCCCTCCACCTCGCCGTGCAGGCGCTGCGGGGCGGCGAGTGCTCCATGGCACTGGCCGGCGGCGTGATGGTGATGGCCGGACCGTCCGCGTTCACGATGTCGAGCCGGCAGCGCGCGCTGTCCGCCGACGGCCGCTGCAAGGCGTTCTCCTCGTCGGCCGACGGCACCGGCTTCGCCGAGGGCGTGGGCCTGGTCCTCGTGGAGCGGCTGTCCGACGCCCGCCGCAACGGGCACCGGGTGCTGGCCGTGGTGCGGGGCAGCGCGGTCAACCAGGACGGCGCCTCCAACGGCCTGACCGCGCCCAGCGGCAAGGCCCAGCAGCAGGTCATCCGGCAGGCGCTGGCCAATGCCCGGCTCGCCCCGGACGAGGTGGACGCCGTGGAGGCGCACGGCACCGGAACCCGGCTCGGCGACCCGATCGAGGCGCAGGCGCTGCTGGCCACGTACGGCAAGGAACGTGCCGAGGACCGGCCGCTGTGGCTGGGGTCGCTGAAGTCCAACATCGGCCACGCGCAGGCCGCCGCGGGCGTCGGCGGCGTCATCAAGATGGTGATGGCCGTCCGCAACGGCATTCTGCCGAGGACGCTGCACGTCGACGAGCCGACCCCGGACGTCGACTGGGCCGGCGGGAGTGTGCGCCTGCTCACCGAGCAGACCGCCTGGCCCGACCGGGACCGGCCGCGGCGTGCGGCCGTCTCCTCGTTCGGGATGAGCGGCACCAACGTGCACACCATCATCGAGCAGGCCCCGGAGGCCGAGCCCGCCGCCGAGGGCGAGCGGACCCCCGTGGCGCGGGACGCGACCGACGCCCGGCCCCTGGACGTCTTCCCGTGGGCGCTGTCCGCGAAGACCGCCCGGTCCCTGCGCGAGCAGGCACGCAGGCTGCTGAACCACCTCGACCGCACGGACGGGCTCGCCCTGCCCGACGTCGGCCGCGCTCTCGTCACCACGCGGACGCAGTTGGAGCAGCGGGCCGTGGTCGTCGGCCGTGACCGGCACGAGCTGCGGGCCGGGCTCGCGGCGCTCGCCGACGGCCGACCCGCGGACACCGTGGTCCAGGGCGCCGCCGCGGCCTCCGGCAAGGTCGTCTTCGTCTTCCCCGGCCACGGCTCGCAGTGGACCGAGATGGCCCGCGAACTGCTGGACACCTCCCCGGTCTTCGCCGAGCAGGCGAAGGCCTGCGCCGAGGCGTTCGCCCCTTACGTCGGCCGGCCGCTGCTCGACGTCCTGCGCGCCGAACAGGACGCACCGAGCATGGCCGAGGTGGAGGTCGCCCAGCCCGCCCTGTTCACGGTGATGGTGTCGCTGGCCGCCCTGTGGCGCTCATACGGTGTGACGCCCGCCGCCGTCGTCGGCCACTCGCAGGGCGAGGTCGCCGCCGCGTACGTGGCGGGCGCGCTGACGCTGGACGACGCGGCCCGGATCGTGGCCCTGCGCAGCCGCTCGCTGACCAGACTCATCGGCAAGGGCGCGATGCTCGCGGTCGCCATGCCCGCCGACCGGGCCCGCGCGAGGCTGGAGAAGTACGGGGAGCGGCTGTCGGTCGCCGCCGTGAACGGGCCCGCCGCCCTGACCGTCTCCGGAGAGCCCGGCGCGGTCGACGAACTCCTGGCGGAACTGGAGGCCGAGGGCGTGCGCGTGCGCAAGGTCCGCGGCGCCACCGGCGCCGGGCACTCCGCCCAGGTCGAGGGCCTGCGTCCCGAACTGCTCGACCTGCTGGCCCCGGTCACGCCGCGCGCGGCGGACATCCCCTTCTACTCCACGGTGACCGGCACCGTGCTGGACACCACCGCCCTGGACGCCGGGTACTGGTACCGCAACGCGCGGCACACGGTGGAGTTCGAGCGGACCGTACGGACGCTGCTGGACGACGGGCACGGGGTGTTCGTCGAGTGCAGCCCGCACCCGCTGCTGGCCGGCGCCGTGACGGAGATCGCGGAGGAGGCCGGTGCCGACGCCGTGACCGGTGTCTCGCTGCGCCGGGACCAGGGCGGCATGGACCGCTTCCTGCGCTCCGTGTCCGAACTGCATGTGAGCGGCGTACCCGTGGACCTGACGGTCCCCTTCGCCGGGCGTCCGGTACGGCGGGTGGATCTGCCGACGTACGCGTTCCAGCGGCAGCGGTACTGGCTGGAGAGCGCCGACCCGGTGCCCGCGGGCGCCGATCCGGTCGAGGCCGGGTTCTGGGAGCTGGTGGAGAACGCGGACCTGTCCGGGCTCGCCGACGAACTCGGCGCGGACGACGCCGCCCTCGTCGGCCCGGCGCTGCCGGTACTGTCCGCGTGGCGCCGGCGCGGCCGCGAGCGGTCCACGGTGGACGGCTGGCGCTACCGCGTCTCCTTCCGGCGGCTGACCGACGATCCGGCCCCCGGACTGGACGGCCTGTGGCTCGCCGTCCTCCCCGCCGGACTGGCGGACGAGCAGTGGGCGCCCTGCGTCGTCGGCGTGCTCGGCGCCCACGGCGCCAAGGTGCGGGTCGTCGAACTCCCCGTCGACTGCGACCGCGCGCAGGCCGCGAAGCGGCTCGCCGAGGAACTCGGCGGCGAACAGCCCGCCGGCGTCCTCTCGATGCTCGGCCTGGCCCCCGGCTGCCACCCGGCCCACCCGACCTTGTCGGCGAGCCTCGCCACGACCGTCACCCTGGTGCAGGCGCTGGGCGACGCGGACGTGCGGGCACCGCTGTGGTGCGCGACCCGCGGAGCCGTGTCCACCGGAGCCACCGACCCGCTGCGCGACCCCGGCCAGGCACAGCTGTGGGGCCTGGGCATCGTCGCCGCGCTGGAACTGCCGCGGCGCTGGGGCGGTCTCGTCGACCTGCCCGAGACGCTGGACGAGCACGCGCTGCGCCGGCTGGCCGGAGTGCTGGCGCAGCACGACGAGGATCAGCTGCCGTCCGTGCCGACGGCGTGTACGGCCGACGCATGGTCCGGGCGCGGCCCGCCGACGGGGAGCCCGCGACACCGTGGCGGCCGCGCGGCACCGTCCTGGTCACCGGCGGAACCGGCGGTGTGGGCCGGCACCTCGCCCGCTGGCTGGCCGGCGCGGGCGCGCTGCACCTGGTGCTCACCAGCAGGAGCGGGCCCGACGCCCCCGGCGC
>NZ_JBSGDB010000339.1:0-9993 GCF_053602155.1 Streptomyces sp. NPDC004561 | reverse complement strand
GGCGAAGACCCTCGTTTCAGCCCCCGCGGTCGGCCCTCGCGACCAGCGCGTATCAGGCGGACCGAGCCCGACGGGCCGGAGCCCGAGCTCCAGTTTACGCTGATCGGAAGGGGGGTGCATTCGGGTGAATCGGACACCGAGAGGGGTGCCCCGATGGACGGCTACCCACTGATCGAGAACCACGGTCTGATCGGCGATCTGCAGACCGCGGCGCTGGTGACCACCGATGGGACCGTCGACTGGTTCTGCGCCCCCCGGTTCGACTCGCCCAGCGTGTTCGGCGCGCTGCTGGACAAGGACAACGGCGGGCACTGCACGGTCCGGCCGGGGCACGCGATGTACGCGACGAAGCAGTTGTACCTGCCCGACACGGCGATCCTGGTGACGCGGTTCATGACCGAGGCGGGCGCCGGGGAGGTCCTGGACTTCATGCCCGTGACGGGGCCGACGGCCACGCCGAGGCACCGGCTGGTCCGCATGATCCGCTGTGTGCGCGGCGCCATGACGTTCGACGTCGACATCGCCCCGCGGTTCGACTACGGGCGCACGGCACACCGGTTGCACATCAGGGAGCACGGGGCGGTGTTCACCGCCGAGAACGGTGTGGAACTCACCGTGCACCCCATCCGTGAACCGGACGACGACCGGCTGGTGGACGTCCTCAGGAACCGGGGCGACGATCTGCACTTCACCCTGGCCCTGGAAGCCGGCCAACAGCGCGGACTGGTCATGGAGTCGGGCGTCGACGGGCCGAGGCAGATCCGGCTCGCCGAGTACCAGGGACTCTTCGAGGAGACCATCCGGTTCTGGCGTTCCTGGCTGGGCCAGTCGCAGTACTCGGGGCGCTGGCGGGAGACGGTGGAGCGCTCCGCGATCACGCTGAAGCTCATGACGTACGCCCCGAGCGGCGCCCTGGTGGCCGCCCCGACGACGGCACTTCCCGAACAACTCGGCGGCGAGCGCAACTGGGACTACCGGTTCACCTGGATCCGTGACGCCTCGTTCTCCGTGTACGCCCTGCTGGGGCTGGGCTTCACCGAGGAGGCACGGGCGTTCATCGACTGGCTGGCCGACCGGGTCAGGGAACGGGCCGGCAGCGACGGGGACTCCGGGCCGCTCAACATCATGTACCGGGTCGACGGCTCCTCCGATCTGGAGGAGGAGATCCTCGACCACTGGGAGGGCTACGAGGGTTCCGCGCCGGTGCGGATCGGCAACGGCGCCGCCGCACAGCTCCAACTGGACATCTACGGCGAGGCGTTGGACAGCATCCACTTCGCGCACCGGCACGGGATCCAGGTCGGGCATCAGGGCTGGACCTCGCTGCTGACGAACCTCGAGTGGCTGGTCGACCACTGGGACCAGGCGGGTGAGGGCCTGTGGGAGACCCGTGGCGGGCGCCAGCACTTCACGTACGGCCGCGTCATGTCCTGGGTGGCGTTCGACCGCGCGCTGCGACTGGCCGAGGCCAACGGCCGGCCGGCCGCGGCCGAGCGCTGGAGCCGTGAACGGGACGCGGTCTATGAGCAGATCATGGCGAAGGGGTGGAGCGAGTCCCGTCGGGCCTTCGTCCAGCACTACGGCAGTGACGTGCTGGACTCCTCGCTGCTGCGGATGGCGACGGTCGGGTTCATCACCCCCGGGGATCCGCTGTGGACGTCGGCCCTCGACGCGATGGAGGCCGAACTGGTCAGCGACAGCCTGGTCTACCGCTACAACCCGGAGGCCTCGCCCGACGGCCTGCGCGGCTCGGAGGGCACGTTCTCGCTCTGCACGTTCATGTACGTCGACGCCCTGGCACGCGCGGGGCGGACCAACAGGGCGAGGCTGGTGTTCGACAAGATGCTCGGTTACGCCAACCATCTGGGGCTGTTCTCGGAGGAGATCGGCCTGACCGGCCGTCAGCTCGGCAACTTCCCACAGGCGTTCACCCATCTCGCCCTGATCGACGCGGCCCTCACCCTGAACGCGGCTCTCGACCGGCGGTAGGCGGACCCGGTTCAGCCGGCCGGGGGCGCGGGTCCGAGGAGCACGAGCGTGTCGCCCGGCTCCGCGCCGGCCGGCGAGGCCTCGGCGACGGGTTCCAGCCGGCCGTCGTGCCGTACGAGGAACAGGGCGTCGTGGCCCGGCGGGAGGGGCGCCGACGCGGGCTGTACGTGGAAGCCGGCGCCCCGGTCATGGCGGGCGGCGAGGGCGTGGCGCACCAGCCGTGGGCCGAAGAGGGTGCCGCGGGCGGTGTAGGGGGCGACGACGCCGGGGCTGCCGGGTGGCGCCCCGACCCGGTGGACCGGGCCCTCGACGCTGTCCTCCATGACGATCGAGGCGAGGGCGTTGAAGTCGTCGTCGTCCGTGAGCAGGAGGACCGAGGTGACCCCTTCCAGCCGGGCCTGGGGGTCGGTGGCCACGGCCATCAGTTCCCCGGCGGCCAGTTCGAGCCCCGCCTCCTCGATGCGCGTCCTCTCCTGCGTCGAGCCCGCCCACATCAGCACGTCCACTCCGGCGGTGCGCAGCGACCGGGCGAGGTCGACGACCCAGGGCTCGCCGCCGACCAGCAGGGGGCGTGCCCGCGCGGGCCGGGCGACGCCCAGCCTGCCGGCCACCGGTTTCACCGTCAGTGCGTAGATCACCACGGTTCCGACGATCACCAGGAAGGTGACCGGGAGGATCTTTCCGGCGCCGCGCAGGCCCGCGGTGGTGAGCGAGGCGGAGAAGGTCGTGGCGGTGGACGCGGCCACGATGCCGCGCGGTGCCATCCAGCCGATGAAGGCGCGTTCACGGCGGGTCAGATCCGTCCCGGTGGTGGACAGCACGGCCACCAGGGGCCGGACCACCAGGACGAGCACGGCGACCAGTGCGGCCGTGGGCAGCAGCACCGGTACGACGGACCTCGGCGTCACCGTGGCCGAGATGGAGACGAACAGCAGGCCGACGATCAGCTGGACGAGCGTCTCGAAGAACGGCCGGCGTGCGGGCATGTCGAACCCCGGCAGGTTCGCGGCGCCCAGTCCGGTGACGATCGCGGCGATGAGCCCGGTGTCGTCGAACACCATGTCGCAGCCCGCGGCCACCACGACCACGGTGGCCAGCTGGGCGAGCGTGCCGAGCGTCTCGCCGAGGCGGAGCCGCCGGAGGGTGAGCCACAGCAGCGCGGTGCCGATCGCTCCTCCGGCGAGGCCGACGGCGAGGCCGGCGAAGAACGAACCGAAGCGGAAATGGCCGCTCTGCAGCCCGCCGGCGACGATGGAGTGGAACACGACGGCGCCGAGGATGCCGCCGACGGGGTCGATCAGGGAGCCCTCCCACATCAGGACCCGCCGTACCTGGTCCGCGGGCCGGACGTGTTCGAGCAGGGGACCGACGACGGTCGGCCCGGACACCACGAGGATCACCCCGATCATGCTGGCCACGGCCACCGGCACGCCGAGCAGCACCGGGCCGAGGCCGATGACGGACCCCCAGGTGAGCAGCACCCCGAAAGCCATGAGGCGCAGGACGACTCCGCGCGTGGCGCCCTTGAGATGGCGCAGGTCCAGGCCCAGTCCGGAGTCGTAGAGGATGAGCGCCACCGACACGGACACCAGGGGGGAGAAGGCCGGTCCCAGGAGCTTGTCGGGGCGGACGACGCCGGTGAGGGCTCCGGCGGCGAACCCGGCGGGCAGCAGCAGGATCAGGGCCGGGATCCGCAGCCGGCTCGCGAGGATCTGGCACCCGACGGCGAGGGCCACGGTCAGGCCGACGCCGAGCAGGATGTCGTCCGCGCTCACCGGTCCCTCACCGTGCGGCGTGCGGGACCTCGGCCCGCCACGGGTTCAGACCTCGTCACCGGCGCGGTCGCTCCGCAGGTCGGCGTCGGTGAGGCTCTCCAGTTCGCCGTGGGTGTCGAGCCAGTAGAGCGCGGCTACGGCGGGGACGATGAGGGCGACGGCGACGAGGGTGACGAGTCCCAGCCACCGCAGTGTGGTGTGGGCGCCGGCCCCGGCGGCGACGGTCAGGGAGGTCGGGATGAGGTAGGGGCGCTGGGCCATGCCCCAGGCGATGACCGCCGAGGCGACCACGCCGACCGCGGTGACCCGCGACCAGGCTCCCGAGGGGCGGGTCAGCAGCCAGGCGGTGGCGAGCGTGCCGAGCGCGGCCAGGACGACGAAGACCAGACCCGCGCCGTGGGTGAGCCCGTGCCACACATGGTGCGCGTCCCCGTGGGTGACGAACAGCGTGATCACCGAGAGTACGGCGACGGCGGCCAGGGCGCCCTGTGCGCGTCGCCGGAAATAGCCGTCCAGGTCCGGCGCGGTGAAGCGCCGGGCGTCCGCGGCGAGGAAGACGGCGCCGAGCATCGCGGTGGTCGCGACGGCGAGCAGGCCGAACAGCAGGGACGTGGGGTTGGCCCAGGCGTCCGTCGACGCCTGCGTCGTGGCGGTCACCCGGCCCGAGGCCACTCCCCCGGCCGCGGCGCCGAGGAAGAACGGCGTCAGCAGCGACGAGACGGCGAACACCGCGCCGTACAGGCGCCGGCCGGCGAGGCGCCGTGCGGGCTTGCGCAGGGCGAAGCCGGCGCCGCGCAGCACGATGCCCAGGGCGGCGAGCGCCAGGGGCAGCCACATCGTGGTGAACACCCGCTGGAACAGGACGGGGAAGCCCGTCCACATGATGACCAGGACGAAGATGAGCCAGACGTTGTTGACCTCCCACACGGGGGCCATAGCGTGGTCGATCAGCCATCGTGGGCGTTTGCCGCGCTCGGCTCCGCCCGCGATCAGGTCCCAGAAGCCGGCTCCGTAGTCGGTGCCGCCGCCGCAGGCGTAGGCGGCGATCACGAGCAGCAGGACGGCGGCGATGATCCCGGCGATCACAGTCGGCTCCCCGCGGAGCGCGGCCCGTACGGAGTGTCCGCCTCCGGCTCGTGCGGTGCCCGCGGTCCGGCCGTCCGGTCGGTGATCCGCCAGCTCGCGCGCATCTTCAGCAGCACCACCAGGAACGACGCGAAGACGAGGACGTAGATGAGGACGACCAGGCCGAACATGATCCACAGACTGGTGGAGCGCGTGGCCGTCACCGCTTCGGCGACCCGCATGTTCTGGTACACGATCCAGGGCTGGCGGCCCACTTCGGTGGTGATCCAGCCGCACTCGACGGCGACGACGGAGGCGAGTCCGGCGACGGCGGCGCACCGGTAGAACCAGGGCGTGGCCGGCAACCTGCGGCGCACCAGCCACAGCACCGCGTACCAGAGCGCGAGCAGCACCAGCACGGAGCCGATGCCGACCATGGTGTCGAAGGCCCAGTGGGCGATGGTGGCCTCGGCGGCGGTCGGCCGGTCGGCGGCGGGTACGGAGGTCAGCCCGGTCACCTGGGTGTCCAGGCGGAACCCGGCGAGGACGGAGTCGAGTCCCGGGATCCGGATACCGCCGGCGATGCTCCCGTCCGGATGCAGCCGGCCGTAGATGTACTCCGGCTGGTGGGTGTCGGTCTTCCAGACGATCTCCATGGCGGCGAACTTCACCGGCTGCTTGTGGAAGACCTGCCGGGCGATGGAGTCGCCGAGCACGAACTGCAGGGGGGACAGCACGGCGGCGAGCGTGAAGGGGATCGTGAATCCGAGCCGGTGGTAGCGGTCCCGGCGGCCGCGCAGCCATCCGACGGCGTAGACGCCGGCCACGACATAACCGGCCGTCACGAACATCGCCACGACGAAGTGCCAGTACTGCGGCCCGAACATGGGCGTGAAGACGGCCTTCCAGATCTTCACGTCGACGGGGTTTCCGGCGGCGTCCAGGGTGAAGCCCCGGGGGGTGTTCATCCAGGAGTTGGCGGCGATGATGCCGAAGGCGCCGAGCAGGGCCGCGAAGGGCAGCGGCAGGCCGAGCAGGAAGTGGGCCCGGGAGGGCAGCCGGCGCCAGCCGTAGAGGTAGATGGCGATGAGGACGGCCTCCAGGAAGAACGCCCAGGCCTCGACGCCGAACCCGATGCCGAAGACATCGCCCCACCGGCCCATCATGCCGGGCCACAGCAGTCCGAACTCGAACGACAGCACGGTGCCGGTGACGACGCCGATCGCGAACTGGACCGCCATCACCGCCGACCAGCGGCGGGCCAGCAGCAGGGCGGTGGCGTCGCCGCGGCGCAGGCCGTAGCCGTGCATGATGAGCGTGATCAGCGGCAGGGCGACACCCATCGGGACCAGGATGATGTGGGAGGCCAGGGTGAACGCCATCATCGACCTGGCCGGCAGCGTCTGCGGCGGGACGTCCGCCAGCAGCAGGACCGTGTGCATGTGAGCCTCTCCGGCGCGGGTGGGGTGGCTCAGCCGCCGGTGGCGAACCCGGGGAAGAGCGTCATCCCGCCGTCCACGTAGAGGGTCGTGCCCACGACGTAGTCCATGAGGTCGGAGGCGAGGGCGACGACGGCGTTGGCGATGTCCTCGGGGTCGCCGATCCGCTTGTAGGGGATCAGCCGCATGAGGTCCTCCTGCGCCTCCGCCGTCTCCCAGGCGTCGCGGTTGATGGGGGTCTTGATGGCGCCGGGGGCGACCGCGTTCACGCGGATCCCCTTCGGGGCGAGTTCCTGTGCCAGGGTCGCCATCATCATCTGCACGCCGCCCTTGGACGCGGCGTAGTTCACATGACCGGTCCACGGGATGATCTGGTGCACCGAGCTCATGCAGATGATCTTCCCTGCCGAGCACGAAACCTCGGGGACGACCCCGCGGCGCAGGAACTCCTTGGCCGCCTCGCGGGCGCAGAGGAACTGCCCGGTGAGGTTGACGTCGAGGACCTTCTGCCACTGGGCGAGGGTCATGTCCGCTAGCGCGGCGTCCCGTTGCAGTCCCGCGTTGGCGACCAGGATGTCGATCGTGCCGAACTCCTCGACCATCCCGTTCATCATGGCGGCGACCTGGTCCTCGTCGGACACGTCCGCCTCGTAGGCCACGGACCGCACGCCGAAGGCGGTGATCTCCTGCACCACCTTCTCGGCTTCGTCGCCGCCGGCCACGTAGTTCACCATCACATCGGCGCCGGCGCGGCCGAGGGCCACGGCCGTCGCCCTGCCGATTCCGGAGTTCGCGCCGGTGACCAGCGCCTTCTGCCCTTTCAGCAGGTGAGAGGGGGGGATCATGGCCTGGGGTGTGCCCTCGGTGGAACTCACGATGTCCTGCTCCTCCACTACGCGCCCGGACGGCCGGGCACGTGGCCCGGAGGGATCAGCCGTCAGGCAAACACCGGGCGGCCGCGGCCGCATGCCGGAGCGGGCCGTGTTGCGCTGCCCGGCTGAGGATCTTCGCCCGGTCGGGCCCCGGAGGCGGGCCGGCGGCGGTCAGCTCAGCCGCTCCACCAGGTGGTCGCCCACGCGGAGGGCGTTCGCGATGGCCGTCAGGGACGGATTGACCGCGCCGATGCTCGGGAAGAAGCTCGTGTCCACCACGTAGAGGTTGTCCAGGTCGTGGGCCTTGCAGTTGAGGTCCAGCGCCGAGGAGGCCGGATCGGTTCCGAAGCGCACCGTGCCGGCCTGGTGCGCGGTGGCCCCGATGGGCATGCCCTTGTGGAGGTAGATGCTGCGGGAGAGCAGGCGGTGTTCGTGCATGCCGAGATGGCCGAGCATGTGCTGGAGCTTGTGCCGCAGGCGCTTGAGGCCGGCGACGTTGTTCGACTCGTCCAGCGTCAGCCGGATCCGGCCGTCCTCCTCCAGGGTCACCCGGTTGTCCGGCCGCGGCAGGTCCTCGCCGCACAGCCAGAAGTCGACGGCGTGATGGGCCAGGACCTCGAAGGGCATGTCCGGTGACACCGACCCGGCCCAGCGCGGCGCCTCGCCGTGGATCTGCTCGGCGTCGGACTTGCCGAGCATCTGGATCCCGCCGAGGGGGTAGTCGAAGTCGTCGGCGCCCAGGTACCAGTCGTGCAGGGCCAGCGTCTTCTGGAACTGGGTGTCGTTGGGCTGCTTCGAAATGGCCATCAGGGCGAGGTTGTTGTGGCGCATGTAGTTCCGGCCGACCACGTCCGAGCTGTTCGCGAGGCCGCGGGGGTGCCGGTCGCTGGCCGAACCGAGCAGCAGCGCCGCGGAGTTGACGGCCCCGCAGGCCACGACCACGACGTCCGCCGAGAACCGGGCCTCCTCCTCACCGGGGAGCCGGGCGACGACGGTGGTGACGCGGCGTCCGGTGGGGTCGGTCTCCAGCCTCGTCACCCGGGCCCCCGTCACCATGTCCACGTTGGGGTGCTCCAGTGCCGGCTCGACACAGATGACCTGCGCGTCGGACTTGGCGCGGACCAGGCAGGGGAAGCCGTCCACCCGGTTGCAGCGGATGCAGGCACTGGTGTGCGTGGCGCCGCCGTACTCGTCCTGGGTGAGGTTGACCCCGATCGGCAGGTGGAAGGGGTGCAGTCCCCGCTTCTCCAGGTCGTGGCTCAACTGCTCGATGCGCGGCTCGTGTTCGACCGGCGGGTAGGCGTACTGGGCGCTGCTCGGCCCTTCCGAGGGGTCCTCGCCGTGGCGGCCGTGCACCAGGTACAGGTGTTCCGCCTGGGTGTAGTAGGGCTCCAGGTCCTCGTAGGCGAGCGGCCAGGCGGGCGAGACGCCGTCGTGGTGGCGGAGTTCGCCGAAGTCCTCGGGGCGCAACCGGAACAGCGCCGCGCCGTAGAACTTGGTGTTTCCGCCGACGTAGTAGTTCACCTCGGGCGGGAACTCGTTGCCGTGCCGGTCGAGCCAGAACTCCGGGGCCCGGTACTTGGCCTTGACGAACACGGCCGTGGAGTCCCAGTTGTCGCGTTCGCGCCGCAGGTAGTCGCCGCGTTCGAGGATGAGCACCCGTTTTCCGGACGGGGCGAGGCGGTGGGCGATCGTGCCGCCGCCGGCACCGGTGCCGATGACGATGACGTCGTAAGGGGGCAGGGCGTCCACGGCAACCACCGTCCTTGTCGTGCTGTCCGCGGCCGTTGCGGGCTTTTCCCTTCGAACGTACGCGCCATACCGCAGTGCGGCACCTGGAACGGTCGGCGCCTGCCCGGTTCACAGCACGGCGATGGGGTTCACCGGAGAGCCGGTCGCCGCCGGGAGCCGCAGCGGGGCGACCACGCACAGGAAGTGCCAGCGCGCCTGCTGTTCGCACACCGGTACCAGTTCCTCGAAGTCCAGGTAGTCCAGCAGATGCAGCCCCATGGCGTTGACGGCCAGCACATGCACCGGAAACCCGATGCCGGCCACCGCGCTGGGCGCCGTGTCGCTGTTGCCGTCCGATCCCAGGGCGGACACCTGCCGCTCGGCCAGGAAGGACATCGCGCTCGGATGCAGCCCCGCCCGGGCCCGCGCCACGTCCCAGGCGCCGAGGGTCCTGCGCCGCAGGCGGTGCCCCAGGCGCACGAACAGCAGGTCGCCCGGTCCGACCGTGGTCCGCTGGGCGGTCTCGGCCTCGGCCAGGTCGTCGGCGCTCACCTGGTCGCCGGGATCGAGCCAGGGCACGCCGCGCAGGCGCGGGATGTCAAGGAGGACTCCGCGGCCGACGATGCCGTCGCGCACCGGATCGAGGGTGAGCGCGTGGGCGCCGTCCGGTGTCACGGTGCTCGCCGGGACGCCGCCGTACAGCTCGCCGTCGAAGATCACGTGGCACAGCGCGTCGAGGTGGCTGTCGACGTCACCGTGCACGTTCATGGCGAACCGGTCACGGGCGAACGCGAGCCCGTGCTCCGCCGTCCCGCCGTGCGCGGGCGCCGTCATCCGGTGGGACGCGGGCTCCGGGCTGTCCGGGCCTGACCGGGTCTCGACGGGCGCGGCCAGCGACACGGTGCGTCCGCACCGGACCTCGGCCGCGGCCGCCACCACCCGCTCGGGCGTGAGCCGGACCAGCGCGCCGGGCCGCCGCTCCCCGCCGTCCGGGGCCCGGTCCCGCAGCCGGCGGTACAGGTCGCGGAAGGCCGCTTCGGACAGGGGGCCCGGTGCCCCGGACCGCTCGGGCCGCTGGTGCGAGGTCATCGGGGTCCCCTTCTCTTCCGCCCCGGCCGGCGC
>NZ_JBSGDB010000338.1:0-10089 GCF_053602155.1 Streptomyces sp. NPDC004561 | reverse complement strand
ACGGCGGCTCCGACATCCTGGACCTGCCCGCGGGCCCGCCGCTCGGCCTCGGCTACCTGCCGTTCCAGTCCGTCGAACTGGAGCTGGCCGAGGGCAGCCTCATCGCGCTCTACACCGACGGCCTCATCGAGTCCTTCGACCGCGACATCGACGTCGGGCTTGCCCGGCTGGACAACGCCCTCGCGGCGCCCCGACCGACCCTCGAGGAAACCGGCCGCAGGGTGATCGACAGCCTCCTGAACGGTCCGCCGGCCGACGACGCGGCCCTGCTCCTCGCCCGGACGCGCGTCCTGGCCCGGGACGGCGTCGCCTCCTGGGACCTGCCCAGCGATCCGGCCGCAGTCGCGGACGCCCGCGCCCTCGCCACCCGGCAGCTGACCCAGTGGGGCATCCCCGATCTGACGTTCACCACGGAACTCATCGTCAGCGAACTGGTCACCAACGCCATCCGCCACGGAACCGCGCCGGTCTGCCTCCGCCTGATCAAGGACCGGGGCCTGATCTGCGAGGTCTCCGACGCCAGCAGCACCTCGCCACGCCTGCGCCACGCGCGCACCACCGACGAGGGAGGGCGGGGCCTGCTCATCGTGGCCCAGCTCGCCCGGCGGTGGGGCACCCGGTACACCACCACCGGCAAGATCATCTGGACGGAACAGGCCATCGCGACCGACCCGATCGCCTAGTCACCTTGTTCGGGCGTCTGGGACTGTCACCGAGATGCCGCGGCCGATGCCGCCGTTAGCCCGTCCACGGCCGTCGCGACCGCCTCGGGGCTGGAGATCATCGTCAGGTGCCGGGCGCCCGGGATGAGCGTCGGAGGGGGTGCGCCGATGCGCCGGGCGGTCTCCTGTGGGGTCTGCCGGGTGAACACGTCGTCCTGGGCGCCGAACACCACCGACTTGGGCAGGCGCACACCGGCGAGCCGGGCGACCTGGTCCGCGGGCAGCCCCGGCACACCCGCGGCCAGCATGCTCCAGAGCGCGTCCTCCGCGCCCGGCACCCGGAGCGGGCGTCGCCACTGATCCAGACCGGCGGCGTCCAGGCGCGGACAGGCAAGCCCGCACTGTGCGTCGTAGACGCCCCGGATCACGGCGTCGATGCCGAGCCCGAGCCGCAGCAGGCTGGTGCGGTACGGGTCGATCAGCACGTACTTGAAGGCCGGCGGCGGCCCGGCAGCGGTGTCCAGGGCGTCGCCGTCGAGGAGCATCACACCCCCCAGCCGGCCCGGGGCCCGCAACGCCGCCTCGGTGACCACGGCGGCTCCGCTGGAGTGCCCCACCAGCAGCGGGCGCTCGCCCGGACCGCCGAGGTGCACGGCGTCCAGGAAGCCCAGAAGCTGCCGGGTGAAATGGTCCACGGTGTACGGGCCGTGGCGCTCGCTGTATCCGTCGCCGGTCAGGTCGAGCGCGTACACCCGGTGGTCGCGGGCGAGCAGCGGGGCGAGGCGCGACCAGGTGTCCACGGATTCGAAGGCGCCGTGCACCAGGACGACCGGCGGGCCCTGCGTGCCCCAGGTCTGGTAGCGCGTGCGGATGTCGGCGGCCTGCACGTACCTCAGCCCCCGCGGGGGCGCGGCGTGTCCCGCCGTCACGCTGTTGTAGACGAACGAGGCCGCCGTGACGACCACCAGCAGGCCGGCACAGCCCAGCGCGCCGCGCCGCAGCCACCGCCGCAGCCGGGAGCGGGGTGGCCGCTGCGCGCGCTCGGCAGGGAGCGACGGCGGAGCGGACACGGGACCGGCGCCCCCGCCCCCGTCTGCGTCCTCGGGTTCGGCTCCGACACGGCGAAGATCAGCTGTCACAGCCCACAGCATCACCCATGGCACACCCGTGGTCATCGTGCGGGGGTAGCCACCGTGACTACTCCGCCGGGTGTGCGGACCACGGGCGCGGGGTGCCTTGTGTGCGGGCGAGCAGGGCGGGGGCTCTCATTCGCGCCAGGGGCCCGCCGGACGGATGCGCCTGTGGCGCCCCGCCGGCCGGCCCCCGTCACCGGCGTCCGTCAGCTGCAGGTCAGCGTCGGCATCGCCCAGTCCCCGTGGTCGTTGCCATTGCCGTCGCCGGCGTCACCGACCTTGAGGTCGACCACCTGGGCGCCGCTGACGTCGACGTCGATCGGCACCGCGGCCTGTCTGCCGCGGATCGTCGGCGTGGTCACCGAGGTCCTGCCGTCGGCGATCACCGAGAACGTCACCGTCCCCCCACCACCTGTCTCGTCGTCGACACCGACGTCCGCCGTCAGCCGAGAGCAGTTTCCGGCGAGGTAGAGCTCGACGTCGCTGACCGAATTGGTGCCGAGGCCCTTGGCGTATCCGACGCCTGCGACACGGATCGGACGGCCGTCCCCGGCGGCCTGTTCACCGACGCTGCTGTCGCGTTCGACCGGACCCCACCCGTTGGTGGACGACAGGAACGGCAGGTCGCTCACGGCGCTCTTCCCGGCCGGTGGAGCCGGCGGGAGCCCGCCGATGACGCGCTCGTCGACGCCGGCGGCCTGCCGCCCGTTCTGCACGTAGTGCACCGTGGCGGTGAGTGCCGAGGCGGACGGGAGCTTCCCGGCCGGCGGTTGGACCCTCCACGTGAACGTGGCTGATCCGCCGGGTTCCAGGCGCTGGACCGACGTGGGGCTCGTCGCGCTCGCACTCCAGCCGTCGGGCACGGAGAGTGAGGCCGTCAGACCGGAGGCGGACGGCCGGTCCTCCGGCAGCCGCACCGTCGTCTCGGCCGTGAAGGCCTGAGCCGGCTGAGCGGTGTTCGGCACGTCCAGGGTGACATCCACACCCGGACGCTCCGGCATCGCGTACTTCCGGTGGTCGTAGCGGGGACTGTCGTTCTGCGCGACGCGCAGGGACGAGGCGTAGCTGCCGTAGTCGGTGAGCGAGACCCTGCCGAGACCGCCGGTGCCGCCGTCCAGGTTCCACACGGCGACGGCGATGCTGTTGTGGCCGTTCGGATTCAGGATGCCGTCGGGAACCGGGAAGGTGTGCTGCGGGCCGAGGTAGTTGACGTAGTTGCCGACCTGCCAGCCGTTCACGAAGATCGTGGCACGGTACTTGCGGGACGGATCGTCGGTGAACGTCAGCCCGAGCGAGGTGTCCTGGCCGTGCGGCAGGTCCAGTTCGGCGTCGGTGCGGTACCAGGAGACCCCGGGACGGGTGTCGGTCGTCGGCAGCGACACCTGGTTCCAGTCGCCGTCCGGGTAGCCCGGCAGGGACCAGCCGGCCCGCTCGCCGTACAGGCCGCCCGTCGAGAGCGGGCCGCGCACCGTGTCCTGCGGGTCCTCGCCGCCCCGCACGCCCTGCAGCCGCCAGGTGACGGCAGTCAACGGCGCGCCGACGAGGGAGGCGCTGGTCAGGCCGCGCGCGGTCTTGTTGCCGTTGGTCGAGTTGTAGTCCTCCTCGTGCCCCATGTTCACGGTGAGCACGGAGATCACGTTGCCGCCCTCCGACTTCACCGAACCGGCCGGGAAGGTGAGATCGGCGCTGCCTGTGGTGGAGCTGCCCAGGAAGGCGCCGTTGAGCCAGGCGGAGAACGCCTGCGCCTTGCCGCCGGAGTCCGAGACCAGGTGGATGCCGGTCTCCTTGCCGGTGGCGTGGAAGCGGCCGCGGTACCACGTGTTGCCGGTGTGGAAGCCGTAGTCGTCCGCGTAGAGCACGGGCGGCGAGTTGACGCCGGAGACGCTGTTGGTGGCCGTCCTGTCCGCCACCTGCCAGCTGGAGTCGTCGAAACCGGGAGCCGCTTCGGGGGACTCCTCGGCGTGCTTCCAGTTCGTCAGCGCCGGCAGGTGCACCGGGGCTGCCACCGGGATCTCCCCGGTGAGGCTCCCCGTGTCGGTGGCCCGGGTGTCCAACGGCCTGCCGTTCCAGGTGACATGGTCGGCGGAGGTGAACACCTCGATGTTCCCGTCGTCGGCGTTGTCGCCGGTGAGCGCCACGGTGTGGCCGCCGTCCAGGCTGGTCGCCGTCCGCAGCAGGTGGGTGCCGCGCACGAGCACCGGGCCGGTCGCCGTGTCCTGGCGCCAGAAGTTCTCCGCCGTGGCCTTGTCGCCGACGAGGAGCAGCAGCGGGCGCTTTCCGCCGCCGCTGACGCCGATGCGGATCAGGCCTTTGTGCGTGTAGTTCAGCCGCAGGTCACCGGTGGCCGCGTCCCAGGTGGTCGTGACCGTGCCGCCGCTGCTGGTCACGGTGGGCCTGGCGGAGTAGCGCAGCACGGTCTCGCCGTCGCTGCCCGGGTCGCCGTAGAGCACGGAGACGTCCCGGTCGCCGATGGCCGTGTGGGTCATGATCTCCGACGTCGAGTACTGCAACTGCGAGTCCCCGAGCCGGTAGTTCGCCACGATCACGTGCGAGTCGCGCCCGTCGAGGGTGATCGCGGTGCCCGGCTGCTGGGGTACGACCGGGTAGGTCGGCTGCGAGGCGGCGGCCGTCGGCACGTCGACGGCGTCGATGGACACGAAGTCGTCCGTGGACCCTGAGCTGTGGTTCCCGACGACGACGATCTTCAGCGTGTGTGCTCCGGGCGCCAGGCCGGTCTTCTGGAAGATCACCGCCTGGTTCTCGCCGCCGGAGTCGTCCACCGTCGCCACCTTGGCGCCGTCGAGATAGACGTCGGCGTAGCCGTGGTTGCCGGTCTTCGAGCCGATCCAGCGGATCGCGGTGCCGTCGAAGGGGACGGTGACCGAGTCGCCGGCCTTGTCGGAGAACGACTCGGTGTGCTTGTAGTCGCCGCCGGTGTAGCTCTGGTCGGCCACGTGCGACCACGAACCGGCGTACTGCAGCGCGGAGTCGGGGTCGTCCCAGGTGTACGTCGTGTCCGCGGACGGCTGGGCGTTGAAGTCCAGCGAGACATGGGTCCTGTCGACCGCCGTGGAGGTGGAGTTCCCGTGCCGCAGGACGTGGAACTGCGTCTTGGTGTCGGGGTTCATCCGGGCGGTGTTCACGATCGCGGAGTCGTCCGGCGGCGTGGCCCTGATCGCCTCGGTCTTGGTCAGCGGGGCGACCGACTGCGTGAAGTACCCGAGCAGCTTGTCCTCGTAGTACTTCGGATCGAGTTGGCGGTTCTCGCGGATCGCGGCCCCGTAGTCGTAGGACGTGTAGTTCTCCGGCATGCCCAGCCAGCCCCAGTTGGTGCCGCCGTAGGTCATGTAGAAGCTCTGCGCGGTGGCGCCGACGGCTATGTTCTGCTTGTAGAACACGTTGGCGAACCGGTCGTTGATCAGCTGGGCGCACTTGTCGTAGCCCGGCCCGCCCCAGGGGTCGAAGGCGCCGCCCTGGAACTCCGGCGAGTACAGCGGCTTGCCGGCCGGGTGGTCGTAGCCGATGTCGGGTACGCCGCTCCACTTCGAGGGGTTCGAGCAGTTGAAGCCCTGGGGATAGGAGTCCGGTCCGTCGACGTCCAGGGCGGCCGTACCGGAGTTGAAGGTGCCGTTGTTGTTGCCGGTCAGCGGTACCGTGATGCCGTCGGCGCGGGCCTTGTCCTCCAGGTGCTTCATGTAGGAGCGGCCGGCGGCCGAGCCGTTGTAGTACTCGTTCTCGACCTGGTAGGCGATGACCGATCCGGTGCCGTCGGTCAGCTGGTGGCGGGCGATGACGCGGTCGATCCGGGTCAGCCACTCGTCCGCGTACTTCAGGAACTGCGGGTCGTCACTGCGGTTGTGCCCGGCCTTGGTGGTCATCCAGCCGGGCAGGCCGCCGCTGTCGACCTCGGCGTTGATGTACGGCGCCGGGCGCGCGATCACGTAGAGCCCGGCCTCCTGGGCCATGTCGAGCAGCTTGTCGACGTCGCGCACCCCGCTGAAGTCGTACACACCGGGCTTCGGCGAGTGGTATCCCCAGTCGAAGTACAACGAGGTGGCGTTGAACCCGGCGGCCTTCATCTTCTGGAAGATGTCGCGCCACAGGTCCGGGCTGGGGAGCCGGAAGTAGTGGAACTCGCCGGACCACAGGTAGGTGCGCCTGCCGTCGACGAGGAACGAGTAGCCGTCGAGGCTCACCGTGTGCGCCCGCGGACCGGCGGCGGACGCGGCGGCGGGTGCCTGCCCGCCGCCGTCGCGCGCCGCCGCGGGCGCGGTCATGCCCGTGGCCAGGGCGAGGGTCGCGGCTGTCGCGAGGACGGCCCTCCACCACCGTCGGCGGCCGGGTCTCGCGGTTTCTGAACCGATCCGATTGCTCCGCACTGCGCCTCCATGCCGTCTGAGGACTCAGGATCGAACAGACTCAGGCAAAGTCGAACAGTAAGGGGGCACAAGGCACAACACAATGGGTCGGAGCGAACACGCTCGGGGCGGCAGGAGCGGCATGGAAGCCGTACGTCCGCCGCCCGCTGACCAACCGTCACGGGATACGGCTGCCGACCGGCGCGGAGAACGGGGGCGCGATGCGCGTCGTGGCGACATGGCTGACGGCCCACGCCGCGGGGGGCCCTGTGCCACCGCCCGGACTCTCGCGGCGGTGGCCCCTGGGGCCGGGGGTGCTGATCAGTCCGCTACGAGAGCAGCGAGCCGAAGTTGATCGCTCGATCGGTCTCCCTGAGGAGCCGCGTGGCCGCGGCGTTCACATCAGCCGGTATGTCGCCGCGTTCCTGGACGAGCCTGTCGTAGATCGGTGCGTCACCCCAGGCATGGCCGGTCACGTCGTGCTGGCTCACTGTCCTGCTCCTCCTTCGCCTGTACAAACGGCTAGCGAGTGTACGGGTGCGGGCGGGCCCCGGTTGCCTCGCTGCGACGTCCGGGGCGGCCGGCGCCGTGCACGCCGGGGACGCGCCGGTATCCGGTCAGTCGTGGCGCAGCAGTTCCGCCACGACGTCGTCCCAGCACAGGTGGGAGGCCTCGGTGCCTGCGGGTACCGCGGTGAAGGTGTCGGTCAGCCAGTCCTGGAACGCGGTGGCCGGCACGTACAGCGCGGCGGCGCCGCCCCCGCCGCGCAGGACGATTCGCACCGTGGTGGGGCCGTGACAGCGGCAGGGCGGCCAGACGCGGACGTTGCCCTCGCCGGAGGGGGTGCGCAGGCCCTCGTACAGCAGGTCCCGGGAGAACAGCCAGGGTGCGACGGTCTCGGGACCGCCGCCGAAGTCCAGTCGCACGGCGAGCGGATCGGTGGAGTCGTAGCTGAAGCGGACCTCGATCGGGACGGCTTCGGTGGCGCTGAGGACCAGATGGATGGTCATGTCGGTGTGCAGACGCTTGGTCCGGCCGGTCCCGTGCATGGCGCCTCCCAGGTGAGGTGGAACGTGGGCTCTGCCGTCCCCCCAGGGCGCCGGCGGACCTCCGTCGGTGACGGTGGCGCCGCGCCCGATCGCAAGCCCGAAGCCGCCCGCACTCCCACTTCCGGATGGCGCCGCGGAGCGGATGCGGTCGGGTCGCCCGTCTCCTGGGAGGTGATGAGCGCCGCTGCCTGCTCGGGGATCGGCCGCTGCGCCCATCGCGACGGGAGCGCGAGAAGGCCACGCCCCAGTGGCACCTCGACGGTTGCCCCGCGACAGGCTTTGTAGGCAGAGCCATTCGAGTGAATACGGGAACTGAGCGCGCGGCTCGGAGATCGATCACCCGCATCACGAAGGAGCCGGCGACTCCGGGGGGAAGCTTTTCGGACTGAATTCGGCGCCTCGGGCACGGGTCGCACGCTCACGGCGTGAGCGCATCCGCCGTCGCGGTCGCGGCCGAAGACCTCTGTACCGGTTGCCGTCGCTCATCCCGAGGAAGCTCACGCCCATGCACGTCTCGGTCGTCCTGTTCACCGCCGATCTGCGCCTGCACGACCATCCGCCGCTGCGTGCCGCGCTGGACGCGGCCGGCGCCGTCGTACCGCTGTTCGTGCGGGACCGCGCCGTCGAGGCGGCGGGGTTCGCCGCGGCCAACCGCTGCGCCTTCCTCGACGGCTGCCTGGCGGACCTGGACGCCTCGCTGCGCGCCCGGGGCGGCCGTCTCGTGCTGCGCTCCGGTGACCTGGTGGAGGAGGTGTGCCGGGTGGTGACCGAGACGGACGCCGACGAGGTGCACATGTCGGCCGGGTACAGCGGGTTCGCCGGGCGCCGGGAGGAACGCCTGCGCGCCGCTCTGGAGGCGGCGGGCCGCCGGCTGTTCGTGCACGACGCGGTCACCGTCGCCGTACCGCCCGGCGCGGTGACCCCCGCCGCCTCCGACCACTTCGCCGTCTTCACCCCGTACTACCGGCAGTGGGCGCAGGTGCCGCTGCGGCCGGTCGCCGGCGCCCCACGCCGGGTGCCGGTACCCGACGAGGCGCGCGGCGAACGGGTCCCCGCGCACGACGGGACCACCGGGGCGTCCCCGGACCTGCCGCCCGGCGGGGAGAGCGAGGCCCGCAAGCAGGCCGCCGCCTACTGGCGCCGCGGCCTGGACGCCTACGACACCACCCGAGACGACCTGGCCGCCGACGCCACCTCGCGCTTCTCGGCCCACCTGCACTTCGGCACCCTGTCCCCGGTGGAGCTGGTGCACCGCGCCCGCCGGCACGGCGGAGCCGGCGCCGAGGCGTTCGTACGGCAGCTCGCCTGGCGCGACTTCCACCGGCAGGTGCTCGCCGCACGCCCCGGGACGGCCCATGCCGACTACCGCACCAAGCGCGACCGCTGGCGCACCGAGCGCACCGCCGCCTCCGACATCGGCGCGTGGCGCGAGGGCCGCACCGGCTACCCGGTCATCGACGCGGCCATGCGGCAGTTGCGCCAGGAGGGCTGGATGCACAACCGCGCCCGGCTCCTCACCGCCAGCTTCCTCACCAAGACCCTCTACGTCGACTGGCGGATCGGCGCCGCCCACTTCCTGCACTGGCTGGTCGACGGCGACGTGGCCAACAACCAGCTCAACTGGCAGTGGATGGCCGGCACCGGCACCGACACCCGCCCCAACCGGGTCCTCAACCCGGTCACACAGGCCAAGAAGTACGACCCGGACGGCACCTATGTGCGCCGTTGGCTCCCCGAACTCTCCGGAGTCGAGGCCCCGTCGGTGCACGAGCCGTGGAAGCTGCCGAGCCTGGACCGCGCCGCCCTCGACTATCCCGACCCGATCGTCGAACTCTCCGAGGGACTGGACCGCTTCCGCCGGGCCCGTGACAAGCAGCGGTGAGCAGGGCGATCCCCGGCTAGCCGCTCCGATCGCCCCGCCGTCGGATGGTCCGGCCCGATGTCCCGACGTCAGCCGCCCGCCAGCTCCGCCGTCACCTCCCGGGCCGCGCGGGCTCCCGATGCCAGCGCCCCCTGGACCGAGCCCGTGGCGCGGTGGTCGCCGCAGACGTAACGGCCGGTTCCCACCCGGCTGCGGCGGCTGAGCGGCAGCCCGGGCGGCATCGCGGGCAGGGCCTCCTCCACCGTGCGGGTCGCGATCAGGTCCCAGCCGGCGGTGTCGGTCTCGTAGCACTCGGCGAGGGCCGCCCGGACACCCGTCTCCCTGCCCTCGACGTGGGCGCCGAGCACCGAGGTGGCCACCAGGGCGCATCCGCGCGGGGCGTGCGCGGGGTGCACCTCGCTCATCACGCAGCTGTTGGCGAAACGCCCCCGCGCGTCCGTCATCAGCATCGGCTCGCGCAAGGGGGAGCGGGCGGCGAGGTGGTAGTAGGTGTTGACCGTGCGGTACGGCGGTACCGCCAGGTCCGGCAGCAGGCGGGCCGCCGCACCGGGCCCCGCCGCCACGACCACCGCCCGCGCCGCCACGGGCCGGTCCCCGTCCACGAGGACGCCCTCGTCCGTCAGGGCCGTCACCGGTGACTCCAGGGCGAGGGCGCCGGGGCGGAGCCGGGACGCGAGCAGTTCGGGCACGGCCCCGATGCCGCCGGCCGGCAGGCAGAGGGTGCCGCGGGCCATGCTCCGCCACACGAGGTGGAAGAACCGGCTGGACGTCTCCAGGCCGTCCTCCAGGAACACCCCGGACAGGAACGGCCGGAAGAACCGTTCCACGAACCCGTCGGTGAAGCCCGCCCGGGACAGCGCCCGCCGTGTCGTGGTGTCCCGCCCGTGCCGCAGCAGCGCCATCGGCGCGAGGGCGTCCCAGCCGGTCAGCGCGGCCAGGGCGGCCAGGTCGCGCGGCCCGGCCGGTCCGTCGGCCAGTCCCGCCACGGCCTGCCGGGGCGCCCGC
>NZ_JBSGDB010000337.1:0-10141 GCF_053602155.1 Streptomyces sp. NPDC004561 | reverse complement strand
GGTCCGGGATGTCTCCCGGACCGCCGGCTCCCGTGTGGGTCGCGTAAGGCCATCACCGCTTCGCCGCGAGGTCCTTGAGCGCGATGTTGAGTTCCAGGACGTTCACCTGGGGCTCTCCGACGAAGCCGAGGGTGCGTCCCTGCGTGTGGTCCTTGACCAGCTTCTCCACCGCGCCGACGGACAGGCCGTTCTTCGCGGCGACCCGGTGCACCTGGAGTTCGGCGTACTCCGGGGAGATCGCCGGGTCCAGACCGGAGCCCGAGGAAGTGACGGCGTCGGCCGGAACCTGGGACGGCTTGACGGCGTAGCCGGGGACGGAGTTGTCCTTGACGACGGCGGCCTTGGCGGCGAGCACCTGGGCGCAGAGCGTCTTGTCCGCGGGCTTGTCCGGGCAGACGCCGTTCACCGCACCGCTGTCCGCGGACAGGTTGGTGGCGCCGGACAGGATCAGCTTGTACCGCGTGTTGACGGAGTTGGTGCCGAGGCCGTTCTGCGGGCGGCCCTGGAACCACTTGAGGTCCGGGTCCGGGGTGTCCTGGCCCTTCTTCAGCGGCAGGTCGTACGACTGCCCGATCAGGGACGAGCCGACGACCCTGCCGTCCGCCTTGATCTCCGAGCCGTTCGCCTTGTTGCCGAACAGCCCCTGGGCGATGCCGGTGACGACCAGCGGGTAGACGACGCCCGTCACCAGGGTCAGCACGAGGAGGGCCCGCAGGGCCGCCCAGAGCAACCGGGCGGTGTTCGTTACGGAGTTGTTCATGGCTCAGCCGATTCCGGGGATGAGGGAGATGAGCATGTCGATGATCTTGATGCCGATGAAGGGCGCGATCAGGCCGCCGATGCCGTAGATGCCGAGGTTGCGGCGGAGCATCCTGTCGGCGCTCATCGGCCGGTAGCGCACGCCCTTCAGGGACAGCGGGACCAGCGCGATGATGATCAGCGCGTTGAAGACGACGGCCGACAGGATCGCGGAGTCGGGCGAGGACAGGCGCATGATGTTCAGCTTGTCCAGGCCCGGGTAGACCGCCGCGAACAGCGCCGGGATGATCGCGAAGTACTTCGCGACGTCGTTGGCGATGGAGAACGTCGTCAACGCACCACGGGTGATGAGGAGTTGCTTGCCGATCTCGACGATCTCGATGAGCTTGGTCGGGTTGGAGTCGAGGTCGACCATGTTGCCGGCCTCCTTCGCGGCCGACGTACCGGTGTTCATGGCCACGCCGACGTCCGCCTGGGCCAGCGCGGGCGCGTCGTTGGTGCCGTCACCGGTCATCGCGACCAGCTTGCCGCCGGCCTGCTCCCGCTTGATGAGGGCCATCTTGTCCTCGGGAGTGGCCTCCGCCAGGAAGTCGTCCACGCCGGCCTCCTCGGCGATGGCCTTGGCGGTCAGCGGGTTGTCACCCGTGATCATGACGGTCCTGATGCCCATGCGGCGCAGTTCCTCGAACCGCTCCCGCATGCCCTCCTTGACGACGTCCTTCAGGTAGATGACACCCAGGACGCGGGCGCCCCCGTCGTCGTGGACGGCGACCAGCAGCGGGGTGCCGCCCGCCTCGGAGATACGGTTCGCGACGGTGTCCGCGTCCTTGGCGACCGTGCCGCCCTGCTCCTCCACCCAGGCGATGACCGAGGCGGTGGCGCCCTTGCGGATCCTCCTGCCGTCCACGTCCACGCCCGACATACGGGTCTGGGCGGTGAACTCGATCCACTCCGCGCCGGCCAGCTCGCCCTGGTGGCGTTCGCGCAGCCCGTACTTCTCCTTCGCCAGCACGACGATCGAGCGGCCCTCGGGCGTCTCGTCCGCGAGGGACGACAGCTGGGCCGCGTCGGCGACCTCCGCCTCGGTGGTGCCCTTCACCGGTACGAACTCGGCGGCCTGGCGGTTGCCGAGGGTGATGGTGCCGGTCTTGTCCAGCAGCAGAGTGGAGACGTCACCGGCGGCCTCGACCGCACGGCCCGACATGGCCAGCACGTTGCGCTGGACGAGGCGGTCCATGCCCGCGATGCCGATGGCGGACAGCAGGGCGCCGATGGTGGTCGGGATCAGGCAGACCAGCAGGGCCACCAGCACGACCATCGTCAGATGCGTGCCGGCATAGTCGGCGAGCGGCGGCAGGGTGGCACAGGCCAGCAGGAACACGATGGTCAGCGAGGCGAGCAGGATGTTCAGCGCGATCTCGTTGGGCGTCTTCTGCCGGGCGGCGCCCTCGACCAGGTTGATCATCCGGTCGATGAAGGTCTCGCCGGGCTTCGTCGTGATCTTGATGACGATCCGGTCGGAGAGGACCTTCGTGCCGCCGGTCACCGCGGAGCGGTCACCGCCGGACTCACGGATGACCGGGGCGGACTCGCCGGTGATCGCCGACTCGTCCACGGAGGCAACGCCCTCGACGACATCGCCGTCACCGGGGATGAGGTCGCCGGCCTCGCAGACCACCAGGTCGCCGATGGTCAGCGCGGTGCCGGGGACCCGCTCCTCGGAGCCGTGGGCGAGCAGTCGGCGCGCGACGGTGTCGGTCTTGGCCTTGCGCAGGGTGTCGGCCTGGGCCTTGCCGCGGCCCTCGGCGACCGCCTCCGCCAGGTTGGCGAAGATCACGGTCAGCCAGAGCCAGGCACTGATGGTCCAGCCGAACCAGTCGCCCGGGTGCTGGAAGGAGAAGACGGTGGTCAGGACCGAGCCGATCCACACCACGAACATCACGGGCGACTTGACCATCACCCGCGGGTCGAGCTTGCGCAACGCGTCCGGCAGCGACTTGAGCAGCGCCTTGGGGTCGAAGAGGCCCGCTCCTACACGGCCCTCGGCGGGCTTGTGCCCGGTGGGTGCGTCCTGGTGGGGCGCAAGGGTGGGAGTGGACATCGCGTCCTCGTGGTTTTCCGTTCGGGTGGTCATGACGCCAGCCCCTCGGCGAGCGGGCCCAGTGCCAGGGCCGGGAAGTACGTCAGACCGGTGATGATCAGGATCGCGCCGACCAGCAGACCGGTGAACAGGGGCTTCTCGGTGCGCAGGGTGCCCGCGGTCACGGGGACCGGCTTCTGCTC
Organism: Streptomyces sp. NPDC004561; assembly: GCF_053602155.1. NCBI lineage: Bacteria > Bacillati > Actinomycetota > Actinomycetes > Kitasatosporales > Streptomycetaceae > Streptomyces > Streptomyces sp. NPDC004561. The sequence goes on along the minus strand of NZ_JBSGDB010000337.1, from coordinate 7,099 downwards.
GGCGAGCGAGCCGGCGAGGGCGAGCACGAAGATCATGGGCAGGAAGCGGCCGAGCAGCATCGCCAGCCCGGTCATGGTGTTGTACCAGTCGGTGTTCGCGTTCAGGCCGGCGAACGCCGAGCCGTTGTTGTTCGCCGCCGACGTGAACGCGTACAGCACCTCGGAGAAGCCGTGCGCGCCGGAGTTCAGCATCGAGTGCGGCGGGGTGGGCAGCGCCATGGACGCCGCCGTGAAGACGAGCACCAGGGCGGGAGTGATGAGGATGTAGCAGGCGGCGAGCTTCATCTCGCGGCCGCCGATCTTCTTGCCCAGGTACTCGGGCGTCCGGCCGACCATCAGGCCGGCGATGAACACCGCGATCACCGCCATGATCAGGATGCCGTAGAGACCGGAGCCTGTGCCGCCGGGCGCGATCTCGCCCAGCATCATGCTCAGCATGGTGATGCCGCCGCCCAGGCCGGTGAACGAGGAGTGGAAGGAGTCCACCGCACCGGTCGAGGTCAGCGTGGTCGCCACGGCGAAGATCGACGAGCCGCCGACGCCGAAGCGGACCTCCTTGCCCTCCATCGCCCCGCCCGCGGCCTGGAGCGCCGGGCCGTGGTGGGCGAACTCGGTCCACATCATCAGCGCGGTGAAGCCCAGCCAGATGGTGAACATCGTGGCGAGGATCGCGTAGCCCTGCTTCACCGAGCCGACCATCACACCGAAGGTGCGGGTCAGCGAGAACGGGATCACCAGGATCAGGAAGATCTCGAAGAGGTTGGTGAAGGGCGTCGGGTTCTCGAAGGGGTGTGCACTGTTGGCGTTGAAGTAGCCGCCGCCGTTGGTGCCGATCTCCTTGATGGCCTCCTGCGAGGCGACCGCGCCGCCGTTCCACTGCTGCGAGCCGCCCATGAACTGGCCGACCTCGTGGATGCCGGAGAAGTTCTGGATGGCACCGCAGGCGACGAGGATCACCGCGGCGACGACCGACATCGGCACCAGGACGCGCAGCGTGCCGCGCACCAGGTCGGACCAGAAGTTGCCCAGCTCACCGGTGCGCGAGCGGGCGAAGCCGCGCACCAGGGCCGCGGCGACCGCCATGCCGACGGCGGCGGAGAGGAAGTTCTGCACGGCCAGACCGGCGGTCTGCACGACGTGCCCCATGGTCTGCTCGCCGTAGTACGACTGCCAGTTCGTGTTCGTCACGAACGAGACGGCCGTGTTGAACGACTGCGCCGGATTGACCGACGAGAAGTGCAGCGAGCCGGGCAGCACGCCCTGCAGCCGCTGCAGCAGGTAGAGGAAGAGGACGCTGACGGCCGAGAAGGCCAGCACCCCGCGCAGATACGCGGGCCAGGTCATCTCGGTGTCAGGGTCGGCACCGATGCCCTTGTAGATCCACTTCTCGACCCGCAGGTGCTTCTTGGAGGAGTAGACCCGGGCCATGTAGTTGCCAACGGGGACATAAACGAGCGCCAGCGCGCCTATCAGGGCGAGCAGCTGGAGCACGCCTGCAAGTACGGGACCCATGTCGTGTCTCAGAACCTCTCCGGGAAGATCAGGGCGAGGACGAGATAGCCCAGCAGGGCGACGGCCACGATCAGGCCGACAATGTTCTCGGCGGTCACAGCTTCGTCACCCCCCGGGCGACGAGAGCCACCAGCGCGAAACCCGCGAGCACGGTGACGACGAAGGCCAGATCGGCCATCGCTAACTCCTGGAGTGAGGTTCGGTTGAAACGGACGTGTAAGAGGTAAGCGCCTCCATGGCCGGATCCGGTCGCCCGTTGACGACCCCCATACGCCCACGCGGACACCTTTGACGGGGCTCTTACGACCCCTGGGCCGTACCGGTGAGCAGGCCGTCGTGACCATCAGTGCCCCGGCTCACAGACGGAACCGCAGTCGACAGATCACCGCGTCCGTCTCCCGCCGTACGGCGTGCGCGACGACCGCGCCCCGCTGGTTCTGCAGCAGCCGCTGCCACAGCCGCTCCGGCTCGGCCTCCGGGATCAGCACGGTGACCCGCGTGGCCGGCTCGGCGGCGGCCGCCTCACGCACGTAGGCGGCGATGGGGCGCCCGAGGCTGCGCCGCTTGCACGCCAGCCGCACCAGCTCCACCCCTGGGTCCCAGTCCGCCCAGGCGCGCTCCAGAGCGTGCAGCTCCGCCCGGTCCTCGGGGTCCGGGTAGCACACGGTCACCGCACGGACCTCGTCGCCCAGGGAGGCGGCCGCCGTCAGCGCCTCGGAGGTCAGCCGGGACAGGGACGAGACGGGGACGATCACGAGCGAGCGGTCGCGGTGCGGGGCCTCCGGGATGCGGCCCAGACCCAGCCGCTCACCGATCCGGCCGTAAGCGCGGCGCACGGCCTCGAAAACGACGACGAGCAGCGGCAGGGCGATCACGATCAGCCAGGCGCCCTCCTCGAACTTGCTCGCCGTGACGACGACGGTCGCGACGCCGGTGAGGACCGCGCCGAATCCGTTCAGCAGCGCCTTCCCGCGCCAGCCGGGGCTCCGCGCCAGCCACCAGTGCCGCACCATGCCCACCTGGGCGATCGTGAAGCCGACGAACACACCGATCGCGAACATCGGCACCAGCGTGTCGGTGTCTCCCCCGGAGAAGACCAGCAGTGCCGCGGAGACGACGGCGAGCGCCAGAACGCCGTGCCGGTGCACCTGGCGGTCCGCCTTCAACGCGAAAACGTGCGGCGCGTAGTTGTCACGGGCGAGCAGCTTCAGCAGCACCGGCAACCCGCCGAAGGACGTGTTCGCCGACAGCGCCAGCAGGATCATCGTCGCGAACTGGACGACGTAGAACGCCCCGTTGTGGCCGAGCGAGGCGTCGGCGAGCTGCGCCAGGACCGTGACGCCCTCCACCGGCTGCAGATGGAAGCGGCCGATCAGCACCGACAGGCCGACCAGCATCAGACCGAGTACCGCACCGAGGGCGACCTCCGCGCGCTGTGCCCGCCGCACCCGCGGCACCCGGAAGGACGGAACGGCGTTCGCGATGGCCTCCACACCGGTCAGCGCGGCACACCCGGAGGCGAAAGCCTTCAGCAGGAGCAGCGCGCCCACGGTCGAGGCGTTGTCCGCGACGACCGAGGTGTGCCCCGCCGCGGTCGCCGTGCTCGCGGGGTGGGACCTGAACAGCCCGACGATGATCAGCACGAAGATCGAGCCGACGAACACGACGGTCGGCACGATGAACGCCTTCGCCGACTCCACGATCCCGCGCAGATTGACACCCGTGACCAGCGCGAGCACCGCCAGGCACAGCCACAGCCGGTCGCCGTACAGGGACGGGAACGCGGAGGTCAGCGCCGCCACGCCCGCAGTGACGGCGACGGCGACGTTGAGGACGTAGTCCAGGACCAGCGAGGCGGCGGCCACCAGGCTGGTCCGCGCGCCCAGGTGCGTCTTCGCCACCGCGTACGAGCCGCCGCCGTCCGGGAAGGCCGCGATCACCTGCCGGTAGGAGGCCACCAGCACCGCGAGCAGGGCGGCGATGGCCAGCGTCACCGGCATCGTGAAGCCCAGACCGTGGGCGCCCGCGGCAGCCAGGACCAGAACGATCGCCTCCGGGCCGTACGCCACGGACGCCATCGCGTCCAGCGACAGCGCCGCAAGGCCCGTGACGGCGGTCAGCCGGTGCCGTTCCTCGGTATCGGGCGGCTCCTCGCCGGCGGGGACGGCATCCGGCTGTTCGGTGGTCAGGACGGACATGGGCGCGTACTCCTTCTTCCCTCAGCCGCGCACGAAGGTCGAAGTGCACGCGGGTGCACCCAGGTTCTGGCCGTCACCCGCCGCAACCGACCGGTCCTTGCGGCATCTTCGCGCCCAACCGGAAGACCTTGACGCGGTCTTGACGGCCGTCTCCGTCAGAGCCGTGTCAAGGTCCGCCGTTCCGCTTCCCCAGGTCACTACCGTCTGCTCCATGGGACGCCCTGATGAATCAGGTGAGGCGGCGAACAACCTGGAATGGACGCGGGAATTGTGGAGCGCCGTCCGCTGCGCCGGCGTACTGCTCGCCCTGCTCCTCCTGGTCGACCGGGCCACCGACCGGATCGCCTTGTGGCGCACCGCGCTGTGGTTCGCGCTCGCCGGGCTGCTCTTCCTCTTGCTGTTTCCCGCCCGCGTGTCCGCCGGAGGGAACTGGCTGGCCTCCCGCCGAGTGGTGCGCGAACAGCGGGTGCGCACGGACCTGCTGGTGTCGGTCCGCTGCCTGGACGGCGTCTCCCAACGGCTCCTGCTGCGGGACGCCCTGGGCGGCCGCGTCGAGATCGACCCCGAGGTCCTGGTACGCAACCCTCAACTGTGGTCCTGCCTGAACGAGGGCGCACGGAAGGCGGCGGACGACGGACTGCTGCTGTGCGGCCGGACCGCGCTGGGCCGTCTCTCGGCCCGCATGGACCGCGAGACGGCACGGGCCGTGTTCGAGGCGTCCGGCCTGGACTAGGCCGACTCAGTCCCCGCGGTTTGCCGGATGCGGCCGTACACCCGTGATGAGGGTGTCCAGCCCGCGCCGCGTGGACGGCGGCGGCCGCGACGAGTTGGGGTACGGCGGTGTCGGCGCCGGACAGCACCGCTGTTCCGCGTCGCCTGGCATCACCACCCGCGCACCGGTCCCGCCGTGTCCAGCGCGGCGCCCGTCTGGTCGGCCGGGCGTCACGGCGACCAGCCGGGCCTGGAGGGAGGTACGGGGCCGGGGCCGGGGCCGGGGGTGAGCATGAAGCGGCCCAGGTGGTGTCCGTTGCCGTGGGCCCGCAGTTCGATCTCGCCCTCGGGCCAGCCGCCGGTGTCGGGATTCCAGGTGCGTCGGCCCACGGCCACGGTGCCGTCGTTCCGCAGGCGTGGCGGCTGCCCCATGAGGCTGCCGTACTCGAAGCGGCAGGCTTGCGGGCCGAGCAGGTCGGTCAGCTCGCTGCAGACGTGGTCTACCACGATGTCCGCCGAGTTGGCGGACTGGACGAGGTCGGCCGTGCGGCGGACACGCGCCAGGTAGGCCGGGTCGACCACCGTCATGACCTGCAAGCGCCTGGTCCGCGCGGCGAGTTGGGAGACGACTACGCCGACGGCCGGCAGCATCACCGCCGTCCCGACGTCCGCGGAGGCGGTGATGTCGAAGGACTCGTACGGCCGGGTGAGGAACAAGTCGTACCGGGCCGCCGCCGACAACGCCGCGACCACGCCCGCCGTACGGCTCCCCAGGGCGGCCACGGCGACGACCGCCACGACGAGGACGAGAGCGGCGTTCGTGTGCGACAGACTCGTCCGGAACGGGACGAGCGCGAGAGCCACCAGGAACGGGACGGCCAGGGCCGCCGCCAAGGCGAACCTGTCCCGGAGCGGCCAGGGCCCTGGCGTGGCGTGCGCCCCTCCCCTGCGGTGCGGTTTCCAGGTGCCGCGCGCTGCGCTCATCACGCGCCTCCTACGCTCTGTTCGGTCGGTGCGGCACCACCCGCCGTGTGTGCCGCGAACGGCAGCGACACCACCATCGTGAGGCCCCCGCCGGGGGTGTCCTCGGGGCTGAGGGTGCCGTTCATCGCCTCGGTCAGTCCCCGTGCGAGGGCGAGGCCGAGGCCGAGTCCTGCGGTGTTGTCGGTGTCGCCGAGCCGCTGGAAGGGCTCGAAGAGCCGGTCCCTGCCTTCGGCGGGCAGCCCGGGCCCCCGGTCCACCACCCGCAGCTCCACCCGCCCGGCCAGGGCACTCGCGGTGACCAGCACCTTCCGGCCGGATGGGGTGTGCCGGGCGGCGTTGCCGACCAGGTTGGCGATCACCCGCTCCAGCAGCGGCGGGTCGGCCAGCACCGCGGGGATGCCCTCCATGTCCGTCACCTGCACCTCGGGCACGTCGGCCAGGGCCATGGGCAGCACCTCCTCCAGGGTGGTGGCCCGCAGGCCGAGGGGGAGTACGCCCGCCTCCAGCCGGCTGAGATCGAGGAGGTTCTCCACCAGGCGGTTGAGCTTGGCCATGGACTCGTCGGCGGTGGCGAGGAGTTCTTCGCGGTCCTCCTCCGAGAAGGCCACGTCCCGGCTGCGCAGCGAGGTGACGGCGGCCCAGCCGGCGGCCAGCGGGGTGCGCAGGTCGTGTCCGACGGCCCGCAGCAGGGCCGTACGCAGCCGGTCGGCGGCCTTGACCGGCTCCACCTCGGCCGCCGCCTCGGCCAGCCGGGCCCGCTCCACCGCGGAGCCCACGTGCGCGGCGAACGCGGCCAGCACCCGCCGCTCGGACGAGGACAGCGTGCGGCCGCGCAGCGCGAGCCAGGCGCCGGGCCCCGCGGGGACGGCGGTCACATCGGGCGCGTCCGGCCGTTCGTCCACCAGGTCCGCCGACTCCATGCCGAACGTCTCCCGGGTCCGCTCCAGCAGGGCCGGGATGGTCGCTTCCCCGCGCACGATGCTCCCGGCCAGGGACGACATGGTCTCCGCCTCGGCCGTCGTCCGGGCGGAGCGGCGCGACAGCCGCAGCGACCGGTCCACGACCGCGGCCACTACGGCGGCCACGACCACGAACACCCCAAGGGCCACCAGCGCGTTCGGGTCGTCCAGCGTGAAGGCGCCGATGGGCGGGATGAACCAGTAATTCAGCAGCAGGGACGCCGTCACGGACGCGATCACCGCGGAGACGACCCCGCCTATGCAGGCCACGCCCACCACCGTGAGCAGGAACAACAGGGCCTCGCTGGTCAGGTTCAGCGTGCCCCGCAGCTGGGCGAGGACGGCGGTGAGCAGGACGGGCAGCACCAGACCGGCCACCGGTCCCGCGATCAGCCGAGCCGTCGACAGCGTGCGACGCCGGGACGGCAGCAGGGTGCCGAGCCCGGCCCGCTCGTGCGTGACCCGGTGGACGTCGATGTCCCCGGACAGCTCGGTCACGGTCTCCCCCGTGCCCGGGCCGGTCAGGAACCGCGCCAGCCGCCCCCGCCGGCTGGTGCCCAGCACCAGCTGGGTGGCGTTCTCCGCGCGGGCGAACTCCACCAGGGCGGTCGCGACGTCGTCCCCGACGCCCGAGTGGTAGCTGCCGCCGAGATCCTCCACGAGCCGGCGCTGGCGGGCCAGCGAGGCGTGCGAGACCCCGGCGGCGAGCCCGTCGCTGCGGGCCACGTGCACGGC
>NZ_JBSGDB010000336.1:0-10158 GCF_053602155.1 Streptomyces sp. NPDC004561 | reverse complement strand
CCGGCGCCGGCGGACTTCCGCCGTCTCGTCGGCACCGGGCGGCTGCGCTACGTCGTCCTGTCGCACCGCTCCCTGCGCGCCCGCACCCCGGCCGGAGCGCTGCTGCGCTGGACCGCCGCACACTGCACGCTCGTCCCGCCGGCCGCGTACGACCCGGGCGACCGGATCCGGCTGCTGTACCACCGCGGCCCGGGCCACACGGGGTGACCCGGGCCGCGAAGGCATCTGTCACGGCCGTCTGTTCCACTCGGCGATCACGGGCCGCCCGTGCTCGGTGGACAGCCGGCCGACCGTGCCGGTGGCCAGCTGGAACAGCCGGCCCTCGACGGGCGGCAGCCCCAGCCGGCGGGCGGTCAGCACCCGCAGGAAGTGGGCGTGGGCCACGAGGACCACGTCACCGGCGTCCTCGGTGAGGGCGGCGTCGACGCGGGCCAGCACCCGGTCGGCGCGGGCGCCCACCTCGGCCGGTGACTCGCCCGGATGCCCCTCGGGGCCGGGCGCGACGCCGTCGGTCCACAGGTCCCAGCCGGGGCGGGTGCGGTGGATCTCGGCGGTGGTGATGCCCTCGTAGCCGCCGTAGTCCCACTCGTGCAGCTCGGAGTCGGCCACGACCCCGGGCAGGCCCGCGAGTTCGGCCGTGCGCAGGGCGCGGCCCAGCGGGCTGGCCAGTACGAGGGCGTAGGTCCGGCCGGTGAGGAGCGGGGCGAGGGACTTGGCCTGTTCCTCGCCGTGCTCGGTCAGGGGCAGGTCGGTCCAGCTGGTGTGCTGTCCCGACCGGCTCCACTCCGTCTCACCGTGGCGGACCAGCAGAAGGTCCCCCACGGCGGTTCAGTCCTTCTTCTCGACCGCGTGGCCGCCGAACTGGTTGCGCAGCGCGGCGATCATCTTCATCTGCGGCGAGTCGTCCTGCCGGGAGGCGAACCGGGCGAACAGGGAGGCGGTGATCGCCGGGAGCGGCACCGCGTTGTCGATGGCCGCCTCGACGGTCCAGCGGCCCTCGCCGGAGTCCTCCGCGTAGCCGCGCAGCTTGTTCAGGTGCTCGTCCTCGTCCAGGGCGTTGACCGCGAGGTCGAGCAGCCAGGAGCGGATGACGGTGCCCTCCTGCCAGGAGCGGAAGACCTCCCGGACGTTGTCCACCGACTTGACCTTCTCCAGCAGTTCCCAGCCCTCGGCGTAGGCCTGCATCATGGCGTACTCGATGCCGTTGTGGACCATCTTCGAGAAGTGCCCGGCGCCGACCCGGCCCGCGTGCACATAGCCGTACGGGCCCTCCGGCTTGAGCGCGTCGAAGACCGGCAGCAGCCGCTCCACGTGCTCCTTGTCGCCGCCGACCATGAGGGCGTAGCCGTTCTGCAGGCCCCACACGCCGCCGGAGACGCCGGCGTCGACGAAGCCGATGCCCTTGACGCCGAGTTCGGCGGCGTGCTTCTCGTCGTCCGTCCAGCGGGAGTTGCCGCCGTCGACCACCGTGTCGCCCTCGGACAGCAGGTCTTTGAGCTCGTCGATGACACCCTGGGTGGCGGTGCCGGCCGGGACCATCACCCAGATCGTGCGGGGCGCGTCCAGCTTCTCGACCAGTTCTTCGAGGCTCTTGACGTCGGACACTTCGGGGTTGCGGTCGTAGCCGATGACGGTGTGGCCGGCGCGGCGGATCCGCTCGCGCATGTTGCCGCCCATCTTGCCGAGACCGATGAGACCGAGCTGCATTGTCAGTTCACTTCCTGAGAGAGCGGTAGGCGGCGACGAGGGCCGTGGTGGAGGGGTCGAGACCGGGGACGTCCGCGCCCTCGCTGAGGGCGGGCTCGACGCGCTTGGCCAGGACCTTGCCCAGCTCCACGCCCCACTGGTCGAAGGAGTCGATGTTCCACACCGCGCCCTGCACGAACACCTTGTGCTCGTAGAGGGCGATCAGCTGGCCGAGCACCGACGGGGTCAGCTCGGCGGCGAGGACCGTCGTGGTCGGGTGGTCGCCGCGGAAGGTGCGGTGCGCCACCTGCTCCTCGGGCACGCCCTCCGCACGGACCTCCTCGGCGCTCTTGCCGAAGGCGAGCGCCTGGGTCTGCGCGAAGAAGTTGGCCATCAACAGGTCGTGCTGCGCACTGAGTTCCGCGCTCAGCTCGCCGACCGGTCGGGCGAAGCCGATGAAGTCGGCCGGGATGAGCTTGGTGCCCTGGTGGATCAACTGGTAGTACGCGTGCTGCCCGTTGGTGCCGGGCGTGCCCCACACGACCGGGCCGGTCTGCCACTCCACCCGGCGGCCCTGGCGGTCCACCGACTTGCCGTTGGACTCCATGTCCAGCTGCTGGAGGTACGCGGTGAACTTGGACAGGTAGTGGCTGTACGGCAGCACGGCGTGCGACTGCGCGTCATGGAAGTCGCCGTACCAGATGCCGAGCAGGCCCATCAGCAGCGGGGCGTTGGCCTCGGCGGGCGCGGTGCGGAAGTGGTCGTCGACCAGCCGGAAGCCGTCCAGCATCTCCCGGAAGCGGTCCGGGCCGATGGCGATCATCAGCGACAGGCCGATCGCGGAGTCGTACGAGTACCGGCCGCCGACCCAGTCCCAGAACTCGAACATGTTGTCCGGGTCGATGCCGAACTCGGTGACCTTCCCGGCGTTCGTGGACAGCGCCACGAAGTGCTTGGCGACCGCCTTCTCGTCGCCGTCGCAGGCCTTCAGGAGCCAGGAGCGCGCCGAGGTGGCGTTGGTGATCGTCTCGATGGTGGTGAAGGTCTTGGACGCGACGATGAACAGGGTCTCCGCCGGGTCCAGGTCTCGGGTGGCCTCGTGCAGGTCGGCGCCGTCCACGTTCGACACGAACCGGAACGTCAACTCCCGTGCGGTGTACGGGCGCAGCGCCTCGTAGGCCATCGCGGGGCCGAGGTCGGAGCCGCCGATGCCGATGTTGACGACGTTCCTGATCCGCCTGCCGGTGTGACCGGTCCACTCGCCGGAGCGCACCCGGTCGGCGAAGCCGGCCATCTTGTCGAGGACGGCGTGCACCTTCGGCACCACGTTCTCGCCGTCCACCTCGATCACGGCGTCGCGCGGGGCGCGCAGCGCGGTGTGCAGAACCGCCCGGTTCTCCGTGACGTTGATCTTCTCGCCGCGGAACATGGCGTCCCGCAGCGCGAACACCCCGGTGGCGGAGGCGAGTTCCTGGAGCAGGGCCAGGGTCTCGTCGGTGATCAGGTGCTTGCTGTAGTCGATGTGGAGGTCGCCGGCCTCGACGACGTACCGCTCGGCGCGGCCCGGGTCCGCCGCGAACAGCTCGCGCAGGTGCGGCTGCCCTTCGGCGCGGTGGTCGGCCAGCGCCGTCCACTGCGGCCGGTGGGTGAGGTTCGGGTAGTTGGCGTCGGCCATCTCAGGCGTTCTCCTTGGCGGCCTCGCCCTTGAGGGCGATGGCGTACATCTCGTCGGCGTCGAGGCGGCGCAGCTCCTCGGCGATGAGTTCGGAGGTGGGGCGGACCTTCAGGGCGAGGGTGCGCGGCGGCTGGCCGGGCAGGGTCAGCGACGCGAGGGGGCCCTCGGGGCGGTCGATGACGATCTCGCCGCCGTCGGTGCCCAGGCGTACGGCGGTGACGACCGGTCCGGCGGTGACCACGCGGTCCACGGGCACCTTCAGACGGGCCTCCAGCCAGCGGGCCAGCAGCTCGGCGCTGGGGTTGTCCGCCTCGGCCTCGACGGCCGCCGACGTGATGTGCGCGCGGGCCTGGTCCAGTGCGGCGGCCAGCATGGACCGCCACAGCGTGAGCCGGGTCCAGGCGAGGTCGGTGTCGCCGGGCGCGTAGTTGCGGGCGCGGGTCTGCAGGACCTCCATCGGCTTCTCGAACGCGTACAGGTCGGTGATCCGCCGCTGGGCCAGCGCGCCGAGCGGGTCCTTCGACGGGGTGTCGGGCGCGTCCACCGGCCACCACACGACGACGGGCGCGTCCGGCAGCAGCAGCGGCAGGACGACCGAGTCGGCGTGGTCGGACACCTCGCCGTAGGTGCGCAGCACGACCGTCTCGCCGGTGCCGGCCTCGGAGCCGACCCGGACCTCGGCGTCCAGCCGCGAGTGGGTGCGGTCGCGCAGGGTGCGGGCGTGCCGCTTGATGACGACCAGGGTGCGCGAGGGGTGCTCGTGCGAGGCCTCCTCGGCGGCCTTGATCGAGTCGTAGGCGTTCTCCTCGTCCGTGACGATCACCATCGTCAGGACCATGCCCACGGCAGGGGTGCCGATGGCGCGGCGGCCCTGCACCAACGCCTTGTTGATCTTGCTTGCCGTGGTGTCGGTCAGGTCGATCTTCATGGCCTGCGCCAGCTCCGTCCGTCTCGTGCGAGCATCTCGTCGGCTTCCCTCGGTCCCCAGCTGCCCGACGCGTACTGCGCCGGCCTGCCGTGCGCCGCCCAGTACTCCTCGATCGGGTCGAGGATCTTCCAGGACTCTTCCACTTCCTGGTGACGGGGGAACAGGTTGGCGTCGCCGAGCAGCACGTCCAGGATGAGCCGCTCGTACGCCTCCGGGCTCGACTCGGTGAACGACTCGCCGTAGGCGAAGTCCATGGACACGTCCCGGATCTCCATCGAGGTGCCCGGCACCTTGGAGCCGAAGCGGACGGTCATGCCCTCGTCGGGCTGGACGCGGATGACGATCGCGTTCTGGCCCAGCTCCTCGGTGGCGGTGGAGTCGAACGGGGAGTGCGGGGCCCGCTTGAAGACCACCGCGATCTCGGTGACCCGGCGGCCCAGCCGCTTGCCGGCGCGCAGGTAGAAGGGCACGCCCGCCCAGCGGCGGTTGTCGACGCCCAGCTTGATCGCGGCGAAGGTGTCGGTCTTCGACTTCTGGTCGATGCCGTCCTCTTCGAGGTAGCCGACGACCTTCTCGCCGCCCTGCCAGCCGTCCGCGTACTGCCCGCGCACGGTGTGCCGGCCCAGCTCCTCCGGCAGCCGCACCGACTTCAGCACCTTCAGCTTCTCGGTGAGCAGCGCCTCCGCGTCGAACGCGATGGGCTCCTCCATGGCGGTGAGCGCCATGAGCTGGAGCAGGTGGTTCTGGATGACGTCACGGGCGGCGCCGATGCCGTCGTAGTAGCCGGCCCGGCCGCCGATGCCGATGTCCTCGGCCATGGTGATCTGCACGTGGTCGACGTACGACCGGTTCCAGATCGGCTCGTACATCTGGTTCGCGAAGCGCAGCGCCAGGATGTTCTGGACGGTCTCCTTGCCGAGGTAGTGGTCGATGCGGAACACCTGGTCCGGCTCGAACACCTCGTGCACGATCGAGTTCAGCTCGCGCGCGCTGGCCAGGTCGTGGCCGAACGGCTTCTCGATGACCGCGCGCCGCCAGGCACCCTCCGGCGGGTTCGCCAGGCCGTGCTTCTTCAGCTGCTGCACGACCTTCGGGAAGAACTTCGGCGGCACCGAGAGGTAGAACGCGAAGTTGCCGCCGGTGCCTCGGGAGGAGTCCAGCTCCTCGACGGCGTCCTTCAGCTGCTTGAAGGCCGTGTCGTCGTCGAAGTCGCCGGGGATGAAGCGCATGCCCTCGGCGAGCTGCTGCCACACCTCCTCGCGGAACGGGGTGCGGGAGTGCTCGCGCACCGCGTCGTGCACGACCTGCGCGAAGTCCTGGTCCTCCCAGTCCCGGCGGGCGAAGCCGACGAGCGAGAAGCCCGGCGGCAGCAGGCCCCGGTTGGCCAGGTCGTACACGGCCGGCATCAGCTTCTTGCGGGACAGGTCACCGGTCACCCCGAAGATGACCAGCCCGGACGGGCCCGCGATACGGGGCAGCCGGCGGTCCTGGGCGTCCCGGAGCGGGTTCACCCAGTCGGCGGCCGGCATGACCGGCACGCGCACCTCCTCGGGTGCCCGGGCCGGGCTTGCGGTCTCGGTCATCACGCGTCAACTCCCTTGTTCTCCAGGGACTTCGCCACTGCGTCCAGCAGGTCCTGCCAGGCCGCCTCGAACTTGGCCACGCCCTCGTCCTCCAGCTGCTGGACGACCTCGTCGTACGAGACGCCGAGCCGTTCCACGGCGGCCAGGTCGGCACGGGCCCCCGCGTAGCCGCCGGTCACCGTGTCGCCGGTGATGTCGCCGTGGTCGGCGACGGCGTTCAGGGTGGCCTCCGGCATCGTGTTGACCGTGCCCGGCGCGACCAGGTCGTCCACGTACAGCGTGTCCTTGTACGCCGGATCCTTCACACCGGTGGACGCCCACAGCGGACGCTGCCGGTTCGCCTTCTCCCCGGCCAGCGCCTGCCAGCGGCCCGAGGAGAAGACCTCCTCGTACGCCTCGTAGGCGAGACGGGCGTTGGCGAGGGCCGCGCGGCCCTTGAGCGCGAGCGCCTCGTCGGTGCCGAGCGCGGTCAGCCGCTTGTCGATCTCGCTGTCCACGCGGGAGACGAAGAAGGACGCCACCGAGTGGATCGTCGACAGGTCGATGCCGCGCTCGCGCGCCTTCTCCAGGCCGGCCAGGTAGGCGTCCATGACCTCGCGGTAGCGCTCCAGGGAGAAGATCAGGGTCACGTTGACGCTGATGCCGAGGCCGATGACCTCGGTGATCGCCGGGAGGCCCGCCCGGGTCGCCGGGATCTTGATCATCACGTTGGCCCGGTCGACCAGCCAGGCGAGCTGCCTGGCCTCGGCGACGGTCGCCTCGGTGCGGTGGGCCAGACGGGGGTCGACCTCGATGGACACCCGGCCGTCACGGCCGCCGGAGGCGCGGTGCACGGGCTCCAGGATGTCGGCGGCCGCGCGCACGTCGGCGGTCGTCATCATCCGCACGGCCTCGTCGACCGTCACACCGCGCACCGCGAGGTCCGTGAGCTGCTCCTCGTAGCCCTCGCCGGAGCCGATGGCGGCCTGGAAGATCGACGGGTTGGTGGTCACGCCGACGACGTTCCGGTTCTCGATCATGTGGGCCAGGTTGCCCGAGGCGATCCGCTTGCGCGACAGGTCGTCCAGCCAGATCGAGACACCCTCGTCGGCGAGACGCTCGAGGGCTCCGGCGGTGGCGATTGCTTCGGTCACGATAGTCATCTTTCTAGTCGTGTATCTGTCGCGTTGTCTTGTCGCGTTCGGGTCAGGCGCGCGCGGCGGCGAGCGAGTCGCGGGCCGCCGCGGCGACGTTCTCGGGGGTGAAGCCGAACTCGGTGAAGAGAGTCCCGGCGTCGGCGGAGGCGCCGAAGTGCTCGAGCGAGACGATGCGTCCGGCGTCGCCCACGTACCGGTGCCAGGTCAGGCCGATGCCGGCCTCGACGGCGACCCGGGCCCGCACGGCCGGCGGCAGCACCCGCTCGCGGTACTCGCGCGGCTGCTCCTCGAACCACTCCACGGACGGCATGGACACCACCCGCGTGCCGATCCCCTCGGCCTCGAGCCGCTCCCGCGCGGCCACGGCCAAGTGCACCTCGGAGCCCGTCGCGATGATGATCACCTCCGGGACCTCCGTCGAGGACTCGCGCAGCACATAGCCGCCCTTGGCCGCGTCGGCGTTCGGCGCGTACACCGGCACGCCCTGGCGGGTGAGCGCGAGCCCGTGCGGGGCGGGGTTCGTGGCGTGCCTCTTCAGGATCTCGGCCCAGGCGATCGCGGTCTCGTTGGCGTCCGCCGGGCGGACGACGTTCAGGCCCGGGATCGCGCGCAGCGAGGCCAGGTGCTCGACCGGCTGGTGCGTGGGGCCGTCCTCGCCGAGGCCGATGGAGTCGTGCGTCCACACATAGGTCACCGGCAGCTGCATCAGCGCCGACATGCGCACGGCGTTGCGCATGTAGTCGGAGAAGACGAGGAAGGTGCCGCCGTAGACGCGGGTGTTGCCGTGCAGGGCGATGCCGTTCATCTCCGCGGCCATGGAGAACTCGCGGATGCCGAAGTGGACGGTACGGCCGTACGGGTTGGCCTCCGGCAGCGGGTTGCCCTCGGGGAGGAAGGAGCTGTCCTTGTCGATGGTCGTGTTGTTCGACCCGGCGAGGTCGGCGGAGCCGCCCCACAGTTCGGGGAGCACCGGGCCGAGCGCCTGCAGCACCTTGCCCGAGGCCGCACGCGTGGCGACCGACTTGCCGGGCTCGAAGACCGGCACGGAGTCCTGCCAGCCGGTGGGCAGCTCGCCCTTGCCGACACGGTCGAACAGTGCGGACCTCTCCGGGTTCGCCGTGCGCCACTCGGCGATCCGCTTGTCCCAGGCCGCGTGCGCCTCGGCGCCCCGGTCCAGGGCCCGCCGGGAGTGCCTCAGCACCTCGTCCTCGACCTGGAAGCTCAGCTCGGGGTCGAAGCCGAGGACCCGCTTGGTGGCCGCGATCTCCTCCGCGCCGAGCGCCGAGCCGTGGGAGGCCTCGGTGTTCCGGGCGTTCGGGGCGGGCCAGGCGATGATCGTGCGCATCGCGATGATCGAGGGCCGCCCGGTCTCGGCCCGCGCGGCCTCCAGCGCCGCGTGCAGGGCGGGTGCGTCGATGTCGCCGCCGTCGGTGGGCTCGACGCGCTGGGTGTGCCAGCCGTAGGCCTCGTACCGCTTCAGCACGTCCTCGGAGAAGGCGGTGGCGGTGTCGCCCTCGATGGAGATGTGGTTGTCGTCGTAGAGGAAGACCAGGTTGCCGAGCCTCTGGTGGCCCGCGAGCGAGGACGCCTCGGCGGAGACGCCCTCCTCCAGGTCGCCGTCGGAGACGATCGCCCAGATCATGTGGTCGAAGGGGGAGGCGCCCGCGGGGGCCTCCGGGTCGAACAGGCCGCGCTCGTAGCGGGCGGCCATCGCCATGCCGACCGCGTTGGCGACACCCTGGCCGAGCGGCCCGGTGGTGGTCTCCACCCCGGCGGTGTGCCCGTACTCGGGGTGCCCCGGCGTCTTGGAGCCGTGGGTCCTGAACGCCTTCAGATCGTCCAGCTCCAGCTCGTACCCGGCGAGGAACAGCTGGGTGTAGAGGGTCAGCGAGGTGTGACCGGGGGAGAGGACGAACCGGTCACGGCCGGTCCACTCGGGGTCGGCCGGGTCGTGTCGCATCACCTTCTGAAAGATCGTGTACGCGGCAGGCGCCAGGCTCATCGCGGTGCCCGGGTGGCCGTTGCCGACCTTCTGCACCGCGTCGGCCGCCAACAGGCGGGCGGTGTCCACGGCACGCCGATCGAGGTCGGTCCACTCGAAGCCGTCGGAAGTCTGCGAGCTCATCTTCAAGAAATCCTCGTTCAGTGCGTGATTCCGGGCCTGACGCGTTCAAACTTAAAAGTCTGACTTTTTCGACGGAAGGTCGGGGTGTGTCAGTCTGTGGTGAATCTGGGACAGTGATCGCGGGACAGGGACGGCACGAAGAGGACATGGCTGACACAAGGCCCCAAGCCGGGGGCGCCGGCGCTGACGGCGACGGAATCAGAACCTTCCCCTTCCCGACCGAGCTGGCCGTAGGCGGCGTGGGCATGCAGATCGGCCCGATGGACGCCGACCGCGCCTGGCACGCCGACGCCCCACTGGACCGCGTGCACCGCATCGACTTCCACGTGGTCATGCTGTTCACCGGCGGACCCGTACGGCACATGGTCGACTTCGCCGAGTACGAGGCCACGGCAGGCGACCTGCTGTGGATCCGTCCCGGGCAGGTCCACCGCTTCTCCCGGGAATGCGTGTACCGCGGAACCGTCCTGACCATGCAGCCCGGCTTCCTGCCCCGCGCCACCGTGGAGGTCACCGGCCTGTACCGCTACGACCTCCCGCCGCTGCTGCACCCTGGCCCGGCCCAGCTCACCGCCCTCCAGGCGGCCCTCGACCAACTGCGCCGCGAGTACGAGGACACGGCGACACTCCCGCTCGGCCTGCACACGGCCGTCCTCCGCCACAGCCTGACGGCGTTTCTGCTGCGCCTCGCCCATCTCGCGGCCAGCTCGGCGCGGTCCTCCCCGCAGCAGACGGACAGCACCTTCACCCGCTTCCGGGAGGCGGTCGAACAGGGCTTCCCCTCCAACCACAGCGTCAGCGCCTACGCCGACGCCCTCGGCTACTCCCGCCGCACCCTCGTCCGCGCCGTCCGCGCCGCCACCGGCGAGACCCCGAAGGGCTTCATCGACAAGCGCGTCGTCCTGGAGGCCAAACGCCTCCTCGCCCACACGGACCGGCGGGGGGAAGGCTCCGTCCCCGCGGCCCGCGCCGAACAGCCGGCCGACGGCACCTCGCCGGTGCCCGCCGTCGACGAACTGCCCGCG
>NZ_JBSGDB010000335.1:0-10170 GCF_053602155.1 Streptomyces sp. NPDC004561 | reverse complement strand
GTGGAACCGCGCGTTGTGCCCGGCCGTGACCGTCTGCACCCGGGCCGAACCGTCGACATGGGTGACCACCGGGCGGGCCCCTCTCCGAGGCCCGTGGGAGCCCGGTCCGCCGGCGTCGGCCGCCCGGCGAGGGATGTGGTCCGGCCAGTCGTACGGAACGGCCGAGTCCAGGGTGTTGTCGGGTCCTGGTCAACACGCTTCAATGCGGGGGAACTCGGGGCCGGCACGCGTGCGAACGGGGGCGCGGCGTGCGCAGCCATCGGCGTCCACGACGCCACGGGGGCGGTCCCGTGCACCCGCGCAGACGGTCTGACCAACCCTAGTGACACCTCACAGAAAGGCCCGTCGGCATGCGGCATGCCCCAGAGCACGCGGATCTCCCCATCGTGGAACTGGACACGGCCCTGCGGGGCGGCCCCTTCCACGTGGCGCTGCGCGCCGCGATCGCCGCGCGCGGGCTGCCGCTCCAGCGGGTCCAGCACCATCTCTCGCGCCACGGGGTCAAAGTGGGTGTGACCAGCCTGAGTTACTGGCAGCAGGGCGCCCGCCGCCCGCAGCGCCCGGAGTCGCTGCGGGCCGTACGGGCGCTGGAGGAGATCCTCCAGCTGCCGGACGAGTCGCTGATCCGGCTGCTCGCCCAGTCCGACCACCGCTCGCCGACCGGGCGCCGGGCGGCCCGTTCGTACCGCTCGCTGATCGAGGCCTCGGCGGTGCTGGACCGGCTCCAGGCCGAGCTTGGCCGCTGCCTCGACGGCGGACTGCACTCCCTCGGCCACCACGAGTGCGTCCGGATCGGCGCCCGGCGCGAACTGGCGGCCCGCGAGGCCCACCACATCGTGCGGGCCCACCGCGACGGCGTCGACCGCTTCCTCGCCGTCCACCACGGCGACCCCGGCTGCAGACCGGGCGAGATGAGAGTGCGCGCCCTGGAGAACTGCCGCACCGGCCGCGTCCGCTGGGACCAGGACACCGGCGTGCTGGTGGCCGAGCTGCTCTTCGGCACCCGGCTGCGCGCCGGCGACACCTACCTCTTCCGGTACGGCATCGAGGACGGCACGACCGGGCCCTCCCGCGAGCACCTGCGCCGTTTCGACGCCCCCGGTGGCCAGTACGCGCTCCAGGTGCGTTTCGACGAGGCCGCGCTCCCCGTGCGCTGCCACCGCTTCACCCAGCACTCCCCGGCGGCCCCGCGCAGCAGCCGGCAGGAACTCTCCGTCACCGGACCGGACCACAGCGTCCACGTGGTCGAGCCCCGGATCCGACCGGGGATCCTGGGCATCGCGTGGGACTGGCAGTGAGGGGCTGTGCGACAGGACCGTGCGACGGACTGATCGCCGGACTGATCGCCGTCTGCCTGCCGACCTGGGGCAGAACCAGCGCCTGCCGGCCGGAGTCGTAGCGCCGGGGCCGGTGGGGGGACCTAGCCGGTGGGCGACCTACAGGCACCGCGGGCGAGGTTCCTGCTGGGAGTGGGGCGGTTCCGGCTCGGAGTGCAAGCGGGAAGCTACGGCAGGGCGGGGTGCGGCCGGCTCCCCGCGCGGCTCCTCCGTCAGGCCGCCGGACCGGCCACGATCCTGCCCTTGGCGGTCTTCACCGGCAGCTCGGTCAGGGGCTCGGTGGCCGGCGCCTGGACCACCTTGCCGGTCACGGCGTCGAACTCGCTGCCGTGGCAGGGGCAGATCAGGGTCGTGCCCTGCAGCTTGTTGATCGGGCACCCCGCGTGCGTGCAGATCGTGCTGTACGCCTTCAGGGCGCCGTTCCGGTCCCGGCTGACCACCACGTTGTGGTCCCGGTACAGCTTGGCGCCGCCCTTGGCGACCTCGCTCTCGGCGCCGAGGTCGACCGGCGCGGTGGGAGCGGCCGCGTCCGGGCCGCCCTCCCCCTGCGGCGAGCACGCGGCCAGGCCCAGGCCGGCGACCGGGGCCACGGCGGCCCCTCGAAGGACGGTACGGCGGCTCGCGGACGGTCGGGCGGGCATCTGGAACTCCACTGGTCAGGGGATGTGCAGGGCGACGATACCCGGGCAGAACGGCCGGACCGGCGGCGGGGGCGGTGAGCGCGGGAGAGCGGCCGGTACGGCGATATCGAGCGCGTAAACGCTTGCGCAAGCGTTTACGCGGGGTCGCTCGATCGGGTAACTTCCCGGCCGGAAGGCCCGTAGCGGTCCTGGGGCCTGGGGTCCTGGGGTCCTGGTCCGTGCGATCCGAGCCGTGTGGCGCGCGTGGCGGTCCTGGCGTACCAGGAGCCGTGGCGTCCCCGCCGTACGGGGGTCCTTCACGGTCCGGCCGTACCGAAGGAGGGGAACGCGATGCCCACCATGGCGGATGTCGCGCGGAGCGCCGGAGTCTCCGTGGCGACCGTCTCCCACGTCCTCAACGGCACGCGCCCGGTGCTGCCCCACACCCGCCAGGCCGTCCTGGACGCCGTCGACGCCCTCGGGTACACGCCCAACACCCTGGCCCGCTCCCTGGTGACCTCCCGCACCCGCTCCATCGGTCTCGCGGTGTCGGCGATCAGCAACCCGTACTTCACGGAGATCCTCCAGGGCGTCGAGGCCGCTGCCCTGGAGGCGGGCTACAGCCTGCTCATCGCCGACCCGCACGACGACCCCCGGCACGAGCGCAAGGTCGCGCAGCTCCTCCACGAGCGCCGGGTGGACGGCATGATCGTCGCCCCGTCCGCGCACCCGCAGGATCTCGTCGGCTACCTCCGCCGCCACTCGGTGCCCACCGTGTTCCTGGACCGGGTGATCGACCCGGGTGCGGGGAGCGATCCCGTGCCGGGCACCGCCGACCGGGGCGCGCTGTGCTTCGACCAGGTCTGTGCCGAGAGCGCCGGACCGACGGCCCGTCTGGTCACCCATCTCGCGGGGCTCGGCCACCGCCGGATCGCTCTGATCGCGGGTCTGCCGGGACTCAGTACGACCGGTGAGCGCGTCTCCGGCTACCTGGACGGTCTCGCCTCCGCGGGCCTGGCGCGCGACGACCGGCTCCTCGTGTCCGGCAACTCCGAGTCCGCCGGTGCCGAGCAGGCCACGGCCGCGCTGCTCCGCCTGCCCGAGCCGCCCACGGCGCTCGTCACAGCCAACAACGCGATGACCATCGGGGCCCTGCGCGCCCTGCGCCGGCACGGGCTGTCCGTGCCGGACGACATCGCCCTGTGCTGCTTCGACGACTTCGCCTGGGCCGATCTGTTCTCGCCCCGGCTCACCGCCATCGCCCAGCCCAGCAGGGAACTGGGCGCCCAGGCCGTCCGGATGCTCCTGGACCGCCTGGCCGAGCCGGACCGGCCGGTCCGGATGCTGCGTCTGCCGTGCGCGTTCGTCCACCGCACGTCCTGCGGATGCCCGGAGGAGCCGGGCGGGGCCGGACCCGCCGGGCGCCTCCCATCACCCACGTTGTCCGAGAAGGGAACCGCCACGTGATCGTCGTAGCCGGTGAGGCACTGATCGACCTGGTACCACAGGGCCCCGGTGCCCTCGCGGACCTGAGGCCGGCGCTCGGCGGCGGCCCGTACAACACCGCCGTGGCCCTCGGCCGGCTCGGCGCCCGGACCGCCTTCTGCTCCCGGACCTCGTACGACGCGTTCGGCGAGGCTCTGCTCGACGGGCTGCGGCGGGCCGGGGTCGACGTGTCGGGGGTGCAGCGGGGGCCGGAGCCGACGACCCTCGCGGTGGCCACGGTCGACGGCAGTGGTTCGGCCGCGTACTCCTTCTACGTCGACGGCACCGCCGACCGCCTCTTCACCGCCCCCGCCTCGCTCCCCGCGGACACGCGCGCGGTGTCCTTCGGCACCTGCTCGCTCGCCCTGGAACCGGGGGCGAGCGCCTATGAGGAGCTGATGCGGACGGCGGCCGGGCAGGGGCTGTTCACCACGCTCGACCCCAACATCCGGGCGGGACTGATCCCGGACGCGGACGCCTACCGGGCGCGGTTCGAGAGCTGGCTGCCCTCGGTGACGCTCCTGAAGGTGTCCGCGGAGGACGCCGCATGGCTGGGCGGCACGCCGCGCGAGTGGCTGGCCGAGGGACCGTCGGCCGTCGTGGTCACCCATGGCGGGGACGGCCTGACCGTGTTCACCCGGGACGGCGGGGAGTGCTCCGTACCGGGAGAGAAGGTCGACGTCGTGGACACCATCGGCGCCGGTGACACGGTGAACGCGGCCCTGCTGCACGGCCTGTCTGCTCGGGACGCCCTGTCCCCGGAAGCGCTCGCCGCCCTCGGGACGGAGGGCTGGACGCGGCTCCTGCGCTTCGCGGCACGCGCGGCGGCGGTCACCTGCTCACGGGCGGGGGCGGAGCCGCCGTGCGCGGCCGAACTGGGTGAACTGTGAGCGCTCTGCTTCCGCTGTGCTCTTCTCAAGGTGCGGCCGGGCCTGCGCTGCGGGGACCTGTGGAACCGCAGGACCGGAGTGGCTGATGGTGGAACGAGCGGCGCCCCGCGGGGAGTTCCCGAGGGGCGCCGCTTTTTTGATGGGATGTCAGGCCTTGCGGGCCCGCGTCGTCTTCTTCGCGGGCGTCGCCTTCTTCGTGGCCGTGGCGGCCTTCCTGGTCGCCGTGTTGTTGGCCTTGGCCGTCACCGTCTTCTTCACCGCCGAAGCGGCCGCGGCGGTCTTCCGGGTCGCGCGCGGCGCCTTCACCGGTTCCGCGTCGCTGATGCGGTCGGCGCCGAGGATCTCGCGCAGGAACTTGCCGGTGTGGCTGGCCGGGACCCCGGCGACCTCCTCGGGGGTGCCCTCGGCGACCACGAGGCCACCGCCGGCGCCGCCCTCCGGGCCCATGTCCACGACCCAGTCGGCGGTCTTGATCACGTCGAGGTTGTGCTCGATGACGATGACCGTGTTGCCCTTGTCGACCAGGCCGCCGAGGACCTTCAGCAGCTTGCTGATGTCCTCGAAGTGCAGACCGGTGGTCGGCTCGTCCAGGACGTAGACCGTGCGTCCGGTGGACCGCTTCTGCAGTTCGCTGGCGAGCTTGACGCGCTGGGCCTCACCGCCGGAGAGCGTGGTGGCGGACTGGCCGAGGCGGACGTAGCCGAGACCGACGTCGTGCAGCGTCTTCAGGTGGCGGGAGATCGCCGGGACCGCCTCGAAGAAGTGCATGGCCTCCTCGATCGGCATGTTCAGCACCTCGGCGATGGACTTGCCCTTGTAGTGGACCTCCAGGGTCTCCCGGTTGTACCGGGCGCCGTGGCAGACCTCGCACGGGACGTAGACGTCCGGGAGGAAGTTCATCTCGATCTTGATGGTGCCGTCGCCCGCGCAGTTCTCGCAGCGGCCGCCCTTGACGTTGAAGGAGAAGCGGCCGGGCAGGTAGCCGCGGACCTTCGCCTCGGTGGTCTCGGCGAACAGCTTGCGGACGTGGTCGAAGACACCGGTGTAGGTCGCCGGGTTGGACCGCGGGGTGCGGCCGATCGGCGACTGGTCGACGTGCACGACCTTGTCGACGAGGTCGTCGCCGTCCACGCGCGTGTGGCGTCCGGGGACGTTCCGGGCGCCGTTCAGCTCGCGGGCCAGGTGCGTGTAGAGGATGTCGTTGACCAGTGTCGACTTGCCGGAGCCGGAGACACCCGTGACGGCCGTGAACACGCCCAGCGGGAAGGACACGTCGATGTCCTGCAGGTTGTTCTCGCGGGCGCCGTGCACGGTGAGCCGGCGCGACGGGTCGCGGGGGCGCCGGATGTCCGGGAGCGGGATCGCCTTGCGGCCCGAGAGGTAGGCGCCGGTCTGCGACTCGCTGTTGGTGAGCAGTTCCTTCAGGGAGCCGCTGTGCACGACCTTGCCGCCGTGCTCACCGGCGCCGGGGCCGATGTCCACCACCCAGTCGGCGACCTTGATGGTGTCCTCGTCGTGCTCCACGACGATGAGCGTGTTGCCCATGTCGCGCAGCCGGACGAGGGTCTCGATCAGGCGGTGGTTGTCCCGCTGGTGCAGGCCGATGGACGGCTCGTCCAGCACGTACAGCACGCCGACCAGGCCGGAGCCGATCTGGGTGGCCAGGCGGATGCGCTGGGCCTCCCCGCCGGAGAGGGTGCCCGCCGCGCGGTTGAGCGAGAGGTAGTCCAGGCCGACGTCGACCAGGAAGCGCAGCCGCTCGTTGACCTCCTTCAGCACGCGCTCGGCGATCTTCTTGTCGCGGGCGTTCAGCTTCAGCTCGCCCAGGAACTCCGCGCAGTCGCTGATCGACATCGCCGCGACCTCGGCGATCGACTTCTCCATGATCGTGACGGCGAGGACGATCGGCTTCAGGCGCGTGCCCTCGCAGGAGGGGCAGGGCACCTCGCGCATGTAGCCCTCGAAGCGCTCGCGGCTGGCGTCGCTCTCGGCCTCGCTGTGCCGACGCTTCACGAAGGGCACCGCGCCCTCGAACGGCGTGGTGTACACGCGCTCACGGCCGTACCGGTTGCGGTAGCGGACCTCGATCTGGGTCTTGTGGCCGTACAGCAGGGCCTTCTTCGCGCGCTGCGGCAGGCCCGCGAACGGGATGTCCGTGCGGAAGCCGAGCGCGTCGGCGAGGGCGCCGATCAGACGGCCGAAGTAGTCCTTGGTGTGCCCGTGCGACCAGGGGTGGATGGCGCCCTCGTCCAGGGTCTTGTCGGGGTCCGGGACGATCAGCTCGGGGTCGACCTCCATGCGCGTGCCGATACCCGTGCACTCGGGGCAGGCGCCGAAGGGCGAGTTGAAGGAGAAGGAGCGCGGCTCCAGCTCCTCGAAGGACAGGTCGTCGTACGGGCAGTACAGGTGCTCCGAGTACATGCGCTCGCGCTCGGGGTCGTCCTCGGGGAGGTCGACGAAGTCGAGCACGACCATGCCGCCCGAGAGGCCGAGGGCGGTCTCGACGGAGTCGGTGAGGCGGCGCTTGGCGGAGTCCTTCACCGTGAGGCGGTCCACGACCACCTCGATGGTGTGCTTCTCCTGCTTCTTCAGCGTCGGCGGTTCGGAGAGCTGGACGGTCTGGCCGTCCACGCGCGCGCGGGAGTAGCCCTTGGTCTGGAGATCGGCGAAGAGGTCGACGAACTCGCCCTTGCGCTCGCGCACCAGGGGCGACAGCACCTGGAAGCGGCTCCCCTCCGGCAGCTCCAGGACCTTGTCCACGATGGCCTGCGGCGACTGGCGCGAGATCGGGCGGCCGCACTCGGGGCAGTGCGGCTTGCCGATGCGCGCGAAGAGCAGACGCAGGTAGTCGTAGACCTCGGTGATCGTGCCGACCGTCGAGCGCGGGTTGCGGGAGGTCGACTTCTGGTCGATGGAGACCGCCGGCGACAGGCCCTCGATGAAGTCGACGTCCGGCTTGTCCATCTGGCCGAGGAACTGCCGTGCGTACGAGGAGAGCGACTCCACGTAGCGACGCTGCCCCTCGGCGAAGATGGTGTCGAAGGCCAGGGAGGACTTGCCCGACCCGGACAGGCCCGTGAAGACGATGAGCGAGTCACGAGGCAGGTCGAGCGAGACATTCTTCAGGTTGTGCTCGCGCGCGCCACGGACGATGAGACGGTCGGCCACGCCGGTCCGCACCTTTCTTGAGAGAAGTGACAGGGGCGGGGCCCCCGTGCTTCTTCAGACTAGGGGGAGCCACTGACAACGCCGGTCGGATTGCCCGGTTGCATAACAACCCCCGGCCCTCCAGCATGCCCGACGCCGCTATCGACGATATAGCACGCGCATTCGATTTGCGGACCAGCTTCACCACCTTCACCCGAAGGTGTGGCGCGGCTAGGGTCGGGCCCATGATTGATCACGCTCATGACCTGGCCTGTGTACGTGACGCGACCGAACGGCTCCTCACCGCGGTCGCCGCACTGGACAACGCCTCGCTCGCCGAGCCGTCACGGCTTCCTGGCTGGAGCCGCGGGCACGTCCTCGCCCACCTCGCCCGTAACGCGGACGCGCTCGTGAACGTCCTGGAGGGCCGTCCCATGTACGCGAGCGCCGAGGCGCGGGACGCCGACATCGAGCGCGACGCCCCGCGCCCGCTGGACGACCAGCTCGCCGACCTGCGCGAGAGCGCGGCCGGCTTCCGGCGGGCCGGGGAGGCGCCGGCGGACTGGACCCGCACGGTCGAACTGCGCAACGGGGTCACCGACGACGCGGCCCGGGTGCCGTTCCGGCGGTGGGTCGAGGTGGATCTGCACCATGTGGACCTCGGGATCGGGTACGAGCTGAAGGATCTTCCGGCGGAGTTCGTGGAGCGGGAGATCGACTTCCTCACCCGGCGGTTCTCCGGGCACCCGGAGGTCCCGGCGACCCGGGTCACGGACGGCACGCGCGCGTGGAGCACCGGACGGGCGGCGGACAAGCCCGAGGTCACGGTCAGCGGCCCGCCCGCGGAGCTGGTCGGCTGGCTCGCCGGGCGGCGCGACGGCTCCGGCCTGACCACGGACGGCGGCGCGCTGCCGAAGCTTCCGCCGTTGTAGGGCGACGACTTGCAGGTCCACGACGGGCCGCCGGACCTCCGCCCGCTATAGGCTGATCGCCATGATGTACACGGGAGAGGTCAAGGTCGGCGGACCGGCGGACGTGCACGAGCTGAAAGACCTGATGATCACAAAGATCGCGGTCGGCCCGATGGACAACAACGCCTACCTGTTGCGCTGCCGGGCCACCGACGAGCAGCTCCTGATCGACGCCGCGAACGAGGCTCGGACGCTCCTGGGCATGATCGGTGACGACGGCATCGCCTCCGTCGTCACCACGCACCAGCACGGGGACCACTGGCAGGCGCTCGCCGAGGTCGTCGCCGCCACGGGCGCGCGTACCCACGCCGGCCGCAGGGACGCCCCCGGCATCCCGGTGCCCACCGACGTCCTCGTCGACGACGGCGACGTCATCAGGGTGGGGCGCGTGGAACTCACCGCCCGCCATCTCGTCGGGCACACCCCGGGTTCCATCGCGCTGGTCTACGACGACCCGCACGGCCATCCGCACGTCTTCACCGGCGACTGCCTCTTCCCGGGCGGTGTCGGAAACACGCACAAGGACCCGAAGGCGTTCGCCAGCCTGATCCACGACGTGGAGACGAAGATCTTCGACGCGCTGCCGGACGAGACGTGGGTCTACCCCGGTCATGGCAACGACACCACGCTCGGCGCCGAGCGCCCGCATCTGCCGGAGTGGCACGCGCGCGGGTGGTGAGTTTTCGGGCGCGCGCCAGGGCAGCCGACCACCTGCGGTGATCGGCTGCCGGTCGTCGCTCTCCGAGCGGCACGCCTATGGCGCGAGGACGACGAGCTGCCGGGTCGCCCGGGTCATCGCGACATAGCGGTCGACCGCTCCTTCGACGCCTTCGCCGAAGGACTCCGGGTCGACCAGGACGACCAGGTCGAACTCGAGCCCCTTGGACAGCTCGGGCGTCAGCGACCGGACCCGGGACGTCGCCCGGAAGGCGGGATCGCCGATGACGCAGGCGGTCCCGTCGGCGTGGGCCACGAGCCAGGTGTCGAGGATCGCCTCCAGTTCCGACACGGCTCCGTGGACGACGGGGACGCCGGCGGTCCGGACGGAGGTCGGCACATTGGCGTCCGGGAGTGCGGCCCGGATGACCGGCTCGGCTTCCGCCATCACCTCTTCCGGGGTCCGGTAGTTGATGCTCAGGGAGGCCACGTCGATCCGGTCGAGCCCGATCCGCTCCAGCCGTTCCCGCCACGACTCGGTGAACCCGTGCCTGGCCTGGGCCCGGTCCCCGACGATGGTGAAGCTCCGGGACGGGCAGCGCAGCAGCAGCATCTGCCATTCGGCGTCGGTCAGTTCCTGTGCCTCGTCCACCACGATGTGCGCGAACGGCCCGGTGAGCAGATCCGGTTCGGTGCCGGGCAGTGCGGCCTCGTCGATCAGGCTGTCCTGCAGGTCCCGTCCGCGCAGCATCGTCACCGCGCCCTCGCCGTCGTCATCCGCCGCGAGCACGTTGTCGATGACGTCGGCCATGCGCGCGCGTTCGGCGGCGACGGCGGCGTCGTGCCGGCGCCTGCGCCGTGACGTCTCCGGGTCGCCGAGCCGCTGCCGTGCCGCGTCCAGGAGCGGCAGGTCGGACACCGTCCAGGCCTGGGGGTCCGGGCGCCGCAGCCTGCGGACGTCGTCGGGGCCGAGCCAGGGAGCGCACATCCGCAGGTAGGCGGGAACCGACCAGAGGTCGCCGACCAGGTCGGCCGCTTCGAGCAGCGGCCACGCGTGGTCGAG
>NZ_JBSGDB010000334.1:0-10178 GCF_053602155.1 Streptomyces sp. NPDC004561 | reverse complement strand
CGGCCCTTCTGGATGATCGGCATGGCCGGCGTGATGTGCGCCGCGCTGTTCCAGAGCCGCCTCGACCTCTTCCCGGGTGACGCCGAGCAGGTAGAGCACCGTGTCGAGGAAGGGGAAGTTCACCGCCGTGTGCGCCGCCTCGCGGACCACCGGCTTGGCGTTGAAGGCGACGCCGAGACCCGCCGCGTTCAGCATGTCCAGGTCGTTGGCGCCGTCGCCGATCGCCACCGTCTGCGACAGCGGCACCCCGGCCTCCGCGGCGAACCGGCGCAGCAGCCGGGCCTTGCCCGCCCGGTCCACGATCTCGCCGGTGACCCGGCCGGTCAGCCTGCCGTCGACGATCTCCAGCGTGTTGGCCTGGGCGAAGTCGAGCCCCAGCCGCTCCTTCAGATCGTCCGTGACCTGCGTGAAGCCACCCGAGACCACACCGACCTGGTATCCCAGCCGCTTCAGCGTGCGGATCAGGGTGCGCGCGCCCGGGGTCAGCCGGACCTCGTTGCGCACCTTCTCCACCACCGAGGCGTCCAGGCCCGCCAGCAGGGCCACGCGCGCGTGCAGCGACTGCTCGAAGTCCAGCTCGCCGCGCATCGCCGCCGCCGTCACCTCGGCGACCTTGTCCTCGCAGCCCGCGTGCGCCGCGAACAGCTCGATGACCTCGTCCTGGATCAGGGTGGAGTCCACGTCCATGACCACCAGCCGCTGCGCGCGCCGGTGCAGGCCCGCCGAGACGACCGCGATGTCGACACCCAGTGCCGCCGCGTCCGACGCCAGGGCCGTGCGCAGCGGCTCGGTCTCCACACCGGAGACGGCGAACTCCACAGCGGTCACCGGGTACTTGGCGAGCCGGAAGATACGGTCGATGTTGCCGCCGGCCCTCGCGATACGGGCGGCGATGGCGGCGGTCGACTCGGCGGTGAGCGGATGGCCGAGGACGGTCACCAGGGAGCGGCCGAGGCCGCGCGGGCGGTTGTCGCCGCGCCCCGAGATGATCTCCGCCTGCATCTTCATCGACTCGGCCCAGCTGTGCACGGTCGCCCGCAGGTCGCCCTCCACACCGGCCGGCGGCTCGGTCACCAGCGCGCACAGCACCAGGCGCCCCCGGGTGACGACCTGCTCGATGTCGACCACGTCGACGGAGTAGGCGGCAAGCGTGTCGAAGAGGCCGGCCGTGATGCCCGGCCGGTCCTTGCCGAAGATCTTGACGAGGAGAGTGGGAACCTCGGGAGTCTGCGAAGCGCTCATGGTGTCACCACCGTATCCGGCACCCAGTGCCGTCCGCCGCCGAGGTCCGCCTGACGGACACGGAACAATGGGTGGCCGTCCGGTGTCGGGGATCTTGCCGGGGAATGACCTGCCGGGAGACGGCGCACCCCCTCGCACACCGCCGCACACGGCTCCACCACGACTGTGCCACGGGTGGGCCGGGTGAGCAGCTCCATACAGGCCGGGGAGCGCCGCAGCCCCGTCGGCGCCGGGAGGCCGCGTGACCTCTCCGGCGGCAGCGGGCCGCCGTGACCTCCCCGGCGGCCGACGCACGGCGGTCTCGCGGAGCGTCGTGTCACCGCAGCCTGTGCCGGCCCCCTCGGCGCCTCGGTCGTCTCACCCCCGGCGCGGGGGCCTCCCCGGTGGGGCCGGTGGAGGTGGGGGCGGCGGCCACTCGGAGCCGTCCTGGCCCCCGGGGCGAGCGCCCGGCCGGGGGGCCGGACGGCGCCGGGGCGGCGAGGAGGCGGGGCCGAGCGGGCGGGCGATGGTCGGGGCGCCGTACATGTCGTTCCCGGCCGGCGGCGGGGCGTCCCGCGGCTCCTCACGCACCTGGTCCGGCAGCTGGAGGTAGGGGTTGGTGTCGGGGTTCGGCGGCCGGTACGGCGTGCTCGGCACGTAGGGCCCGGTCCCGTCGCCGTGCCCGCCCGCGCCGCTCGGCACATGGGCACCGGCCCCCTCACCGGGCCCGGCCGCCCCCACCGCATTCCCGGCCCCGCTCCGAGCCGCCCACACCGCGCGGGTCCCCGCCGCCCCGGTCGCGCGGGCCAGCAGCGCTCCCGCCGCCCCGGCTCCCGCGCCCCACACGGCGCCCAGGAGCAGCGCCATGCCCAGGTGGCCGTGGAGCACGATGCCCGCGCCGAAGGCGTCGAAGCCGAGGACGGACAGGGAGGCGTCCACGGACACGTTCGTCAGCCAGGCGAGCAGGGGCAGGGCGAGGGCGGTCGTGACACCGAGCCGCAGCGCGCACCGGCCGGCGAATCCGAGGGCGCTGCCGGGGGGCCGTGCCACCGGCGTGCGTACCGCCGTCAGCACCCCGGCCAGCAGCATCGTCACGACCGCCGCCACCACCAGCAGCCACACCCGCCCGTCCAGGTCGGCCAGCCGGCCCACCGTCACCGGCTGGTCGGAACGCGCGCTGAGCAACTGGTCCAGCGGATGGGGGAGCAGCTTGCCGAGTTCGCCCGTGGCCCTGCCGTCCCAGGGGACGAACAGACCGAGGGGGATGCCGAGCCAGACGCCGTTCGGCGCGCCGAGCAGGGCCGCGCCGGCGATCCGCCGGGGATGGTCGTCGCCGATCGCCGCGTACACCGCCGCCGCGCACCCGGCCGCCACGGCCACCAGCAGCACGGTGACGAGCGCCGAGACCGCCGGCCGCACCACCCGGTGCACCGCGCTCCAGCCGGGCGGCAGGGGAGTGCGGCGGGAGGCGAGCAGCGCGATCAGCAGGACGCCGACGCACCAGCCGAGGCCGCCGAGCAGGGTGGCCGGGGTGTCCACGGTGAAGCCGACCGCGGCCTTCGCGTGGATCAGGTCGCCGATCCGGTCCGGCAGCAGTCCGCTCACGTCCCCGAGCCCCGGAACGCTCAGCCCGCCGCCCTTGCCGCCCCCGCCCGGCAACCGGTCCAGGCCGAGCGAGCCGCCGTCGAGGGTGATGACGTCGTGACCGGCCCAGGCGAGGCCGCCCAGCATCGCCACGAAGAGCACGGCCACCGTGCCCGCGCGCACGAGGAGTTCGGCGGGCGCGACGACAACTCCCGCCGTGCGCAAGGACCGCAGGAAGAACCACGACAGCAGCAGCGCACCGACCAGGCTCACCCCCAGTGGCGTGATCTCGATGGCGGTGTGCGCCTGCGCGCCCGTCAGGCCGAAGGCGGACACATCGCCCGACGGAGACACCGAACCGCCCGCCCCGAGCGCCACAACGGCCGCCGTCATGGGGCCCAGTGAGCCCGCGGCATCGGCCTGGAGCAGGTGCAGACCGAGCGCGGCCGTGCCGGCCATCCCTATCAACGCCCAGCTCACCGCGGCGATCGCGGACAGCAGGACGTCCGTCCAGGGCAGCGTCCCCCGGTGACCCGCGGTCCGGGCATCCGTGGCAGAGCTCATGGCAGACCCCCCGATCCGCGGCGCGGCACCGCAGCCGCGCTTGTCCCCCCTCGCGGGGATTACCACTCTCCGGCCCGGTTTCAACCCCGTCAACGGCGCGAGTCGAAGCGCGTGAGGGCGCTCGCGGCAAGGCCCGGGTTTCGGTCAGAGGGCCGGGCCTGAAATAGTTCCCCACGATGTTCGACATCCCTAGACTCCCTGTGATGGGGGAAATTCGGGGGACAACTCAGTGGGGCATGGAGTGCCGGAACTCGTACTGGAATCAAACGGACGGACCTGGACGCTCGACCCGTCCAGGCCTTACACCCTCGGCCGCGATCCGCAGGGTGACATCGTCTTCGACGACGCCAGGGTCTCCTGGCGACACGCCACGGTCAGCTTCAACGGCCGCAGTTGGGTCGTCGAGGACCACGGCAGCACCAACGGCACGTTCGCGCAGGGCCGTCGGGTCCAGCAGACGGAGATCGGTCCGGGCTCGTCGCTGCATCTCGGCAACGCGACGGACGGGCCGCGGGTGAACCTCTCGTCGGCCGCGGTGAGTCAGCCGCAGTCGGCGCCGTACGCCGCGCAGGGCGCCGGCGCGCCCGGCTGGGCGCAGCAGGCCCCGCCGCAGGCGGCCGCGAACGCGCCCCAGCAGGGGGTGCCGCACCAGGCGCCCGCGCGCCAGCAGGCACAGCAGGCCGGCTGGCAACAGCCGCAGCAGGCACCCGCGTTCCCGCAGCAGGCCGGTCCGGGGGACCAGCACGCGCAGCAGACGCCCGGTGGTGGCGCGGGGGCACCGCCGGTCTACGGCGACCGCAGCCCGACCACGTTCCACCAGTTCTCGCTCGACCGCGTGATGCGCATCGGCCGTGCCCTGGAGAACGACCTGGTCGTCTCCGACCTGCAGGTCTCCCGCAACCACGCCGAGTTCCACGCCACGGCGGACGGCCGGCTGGAGATCCGCGACCTCGGCTCGCACAACGGCACCTACGTCAACGGCCAGCCGATCCCCAAGGGCGGCTCGGTGCAGCTGGGCCCGGCCGACATCGTCGGCGTCGGCCACTCCACCTTCCGGATCGTCGGCGACCGGCTCGAGGAGTTCGTCGACACCGGTGAGGTCTCCTTCTCCGCGCGCCATCTGACCGTCACCGTAGACGGCGGCAAGCAGATCCTGAAGGACGTCTCCTTCGGCGTCCCGGAGAAGTCCCTGGTCGCGGTCATCGGCCCGTCCGGCTCCGGCAAGTCGACCCTGCTCAAGGCGCTCACCGGCTACCGGCCCGCCAACCAGGGCGAGGTGCTGTACGACAACCGCAACCTGTACAAGCAGTTCGCGGAGCTGCGCCAGCGCATAGGTCTCGTTCCGCAGGACGACATCCTGCACAAGGAGCTGACCGTCAAGAAGGCCCTGAAGTACGCGGCCAAGCTGCGCTTCCCGGCCGACACCACCGCGCAGGAGCGCGACGCCCGCATCGACGAGGTGCTGCGCGAGCTGAAGCTGGACGTCCACAAGGACAAGAAGGTCACCTCCCTCTCCGGTGGCCAGCGCAAGCGTGTCTCGGTGGCCCTCGAGCTGCTCACCAAGCCGTCGCTGATCTTCCTGGACGAGCCGACCTCCGGCCTCGACCCGGGCATGGACCGTGACGTCATGCAGCTGCTGCGCGGCCTCGCCGACGACGGCCGTACGGTCCTGGTGGTCACCCACTCGGTGGCCGAGCTGGCACTGTGCGACAAGCTGCTGGTGATGGCGCCGGGCGGTGCCGTGGCCTACTTCGGGCCGCCGGAGGAGGCGCTGAACTTCTTCGGCTACGACAGCTGGGCCGACGTCTTCTCCGCCTTCGAGAACTACCGCGACTACGACTGGGCGGGACGCTGGAAGGGCTCGCAGCACTACCAGATGTACGCCGCGGACATCGACGCGGTCGCCCCGCAGGCCGTACACATGCCTCCGCCGCAGGCCATCAAGCCGCCCAAGCCGCAGGCGTGGGGCTCGCAGCTGATGACCCTGGTCCGGCGCTATGTGTCGGTCATCGTCTCCGACAAGGGATTCCTGGCGCTGACGGTGATCCTGCCGGCGGTGCTCGGCGCGGTCAGCCTGCTGATCGACCACAAGCACGGCCTGCTGGTCAACCCGATGGTCAACCCGAGGACCGGCGTGCACGTCCCGAACGGCACGGCCACCACCGTGCTGCTGATCCTCGCGGTCGGCGCGTGCTTCGCGGGCGCCGCGAACTCCGTGCGTGAGCTGATCAAGGAACGGGTGATCTACGAGCGGGAGCGCGCGACCGGCCTGTCCCGGTCGGCGTACCTGATGTCCAAGGTCGTCGTGCTCGGCGCCGTCACGGTGCTGCAGGGCCTGATGGTCGGTGTGATCGGCTTCTCCAGCCGCGAGATCCCCGACCGGGGTCTCGTCCTCGGCGGCTCCACGCTCTTCGAGCTGTGCCTGCCGATCATGGCGCTGGGCTTCACCTCGATGATGTTCGGCCTGGTGATCTCCTCGCTGGTGAAGACCGCCGAGAAGACCATGCCGCTGCTGGTGATGTTCGCGATCATCCAGGTCGTGTTCACCGGCTGCCTCTTCACCCTGCACGGCACGCTCGGTGTGAACGAGTTCTCGTACCTGATGCCGTCGCGCTGGGCGGTGGCCGCGGCCGGCGCCACGCTCGACTTCAACAACATCGCCCCGAACACCGACGACCCGACCAGCACCGACCCGCTGTGGAACCACACGGCCGGGGCCTGGGGCATGGACATGGTCGCGCTGATCGTGCTCGGTGTGGTCTGCGGCTTCTTCGTGTCCCGCTTCCTGCGCCGGCACGAGCCGGAGGTCATGCGCAAGTAACCGCGCCCGTACGACGCCGAAGGGCGGCGCCCCGTTCCCGGGGTGCCGCCCTTCGGCTTACGTGCTGAGGTCCGCGCCAGCCCTCAGTACGCGCTGTTGACGTTGTCGATCGAGCCGTACCGGTGGGCCGCGTAGTTCGCGGCGGCGGTGATGTTGGCGACCGGGTCGTAGATGTTCGAGGACGTGCCGGACACGTGGTACGTGTTGAAGGTGGGCTGGATCACCTGCAGCAGGCCCTTGGACGGGATGCCGTTGGCGGCGTTGACGTCCCAGTTGTTGATGGCCATCGGGTTGCCCGAGGACTCACGCATGATGTTGCGGTGCAGGCCGCTGTAGGAGCCCGGGATGTTGTGCTGCTTCATGATGTCCAGCGCCTGGTTGATCCAGCCGTCCAGGTTGTTCGCGTAGGTCTTCGCGGCGACCGGCTGGATGTCGAGGCGCTGCACGGAGCGGCTCGCGGTGTCCTGGGCGGTGTGCTCCTGCGCGGCCTTCCTGGCGGCGGCGTCGGCGGCGGCCTTCTTCGCGGTGGCCTCGGCGCGCTGCTGGGCGACGGCCGCGTCGGCGGCCTTCTTCTGCGCGGCGAAGTTGTCGAGCTTGAGGTTCTGGGTGGCCAGCTGGTCGGTGACCGTGCCCTTGACGTTCTGCAGCGTGACGCTGGAGGCGACCTGGGCCGTCGTGGCGGGAGCACCGGTGGTGACGGTCTCGGCGCTGCTGGGCACGGCCGACAGGGCTATGGCGGCGGTGCCGAGGGCGGCGACACCGGCGATGGCGACCTTGTGCCGCCGGGTCGGGGCAAGACGACTATGAGCACGGCTGAGGATGTTCTTGGGCATGGCTGACGGACCTCTTCGATAGCGCGGAGGTCGCTCCTGCGTCCGCCGGGGGAATCAGTTCCTCCCGCACGAACGCCGCGGGGTTGAACCCACGACGCTGAGCGACGGGTGCAATTCTTAGCGGCCGCAAAATGCCATGGCAAAGATGTGACGTACGATCCTGGGTAGTGGATCAGGGAAGGGCAAAACGGGACAGATAGGGTCGTCTGTCCCGTTCATGTGGACGGCTTTATCTCCTATGCCCGTTCGTACGTGATGTGGGCCCTATGCGGGGGCTCACATCGGGTGCACGGCGGTCTCACCGGTAGTTGCCGACGCAACGCGCTCAGTGAGGCTCCTCGGGCAGGATGAGATGGACGTCGCCGAACTCGTGCCACAGATAGCGCCCGCGCAGCGCCTCCTCGTAGGCACGGTCGACCGCGGCCCGCCCGGCGACCGCCTCCAGCATCAGCAGATGCGAGGCCTCCGGCTCGTGCAGCCCGGTCAGCAGCCCGTCCACCACCCGCACCCCGCGCTCGGGCGTGACCACCAGATCCGTCCAGCCCCCGGCCGCCCGCACCGCCCCGTCCGGCCCCGCGGCCGACTCCACGGCCCGCACGGCCGTCGTACCGACCGCGATCACCCGCTCCGCCCCGGCCCGCACCGCGTTGATCAGCCGCGCCGACGCCTCCGGCACCGAGAACCGCTCCGGATACGGCGGCTCGTGCGCCTCCGCGGACGCCACCCCCGTGTGCAGCGCGACCGGCGCGAACTGCACCCCCCGGCTCACCAGCTCCGCCACCAGCCGCGCGGTGAAGGGCCGCGCCGCACTCGGCATCTCCGCGCTGCCCGACCCGTCCGGCGACGGCAGCGCGAACACCGTCTGGTACACCGACAGGGGCTGGTCGCGCTCCGTGTACGCGTAGCGGATGGGCCTCCCGTGCTCCCGCAGCAGGTCCAGGACCCGCGCCCCCTCGGCCCGCGCCCACCAAAGCCGCTCGCCGCGCGCGCTCAGCGGCTCCTCCAGCACCAGCCGCGCCCCGCCCGGCAACCCCACCTCTGCCCCCGCATGCGTGCCCGCACGCGCGCGTGTGGTGCCCCGGCCGTCCGGTTCCCGCAGCTCGACCGCCCAGCGCCCGTCGTCCCCGCGCGTGGAGAAGTGCACCACCACGCGCGCGTGCCCGAGCCGCGCGTCCACCGCCGCGGCCAGCGTGGGCGAGGTGTTCACCACCAGCAGGTCCCCGGCCCGCAGCAGCCGCGGCAGCTCCCGGACGGTGCGGTGCGTCACCTCGGTGCCGTGCGACACCAGCAGCCGTACCGCGTCCCGGTCCAGGCCCGGCCCCCGCTGCTCGACCGGCACGCGCGCGGACCGCTCCCCGGGCACCCGCACGATCGTCGTCATCGCCCCTCCGCCAGAGCCGGCGCCGCGTACCGTCCGCTGGCCGGCCGCTCGTCCAGCAGCCGCAGGAACGCCGGTACGACACTGCCGGGCGCCGGCCGCGGATCGCCGTCCCCGGGCACGGCCGCCGCGTACAGGTCGGTCGCCATGTCCCCGGGGTCCACCGCCCACACCCGCAGCCCCGGCTCCTCCACCCCCAGCACCGCCGCCAGCTGGTCCAGGGCCGCCTTCGAGGCGCCGTAGCCGCCCCAGGTCTCGTACGCCTCCGCCGCCGCGTCCGAGCTGACCGCGATCACCGTGCCCGCCGCCGACGCCCGCAGCAGCGGCAGCGCCTCCTGGACCAGGCCCAGCGCGGCCGTCACATTCACACCAGCGCCGGCCCGCTCGTCCAGGCCCTGGCCCCCGGCGGACTCGGCGACCCGCCCCGCGTCGTCGTCGACATGCGGCAGGTGACGTTCATGGACTCCAGCGGCATCAATGTCCTCCTGACCGCCCACCGCGACCTCACCGAGGCAGGCGGCCGGCTGCGCCTGGCCAGCGTTCCGGACTCCGTGATGCGCACCCTGGAGATCGTCGGCGTCGACACCGTCATCCCCTGCCACCCCAGCCTCCGCGACGCCCTCACCACCTGACACAACGAGCCGCAACCGCTGCCCCAGCGGGCCGCCAGAGACGTGCAGGGGCGGGAAGATCGGGTCTTCCGGATGATCCCGCTCACTCCGGGCAGGCGAAAGGTAGCCCGGCGAACTCCCGTCCACGTCTGAGGACTGACCGCATGGCCTCCCACCCCAGCCACCCTTCACCCCGCCCGCCCAACGGCAAGCAGTACCCCGCCGTGGCGGGCAGTGGCGAGCAGGTGGCACGGCTGGAAATGGAAGTCACCCAGCTCCAACGGGCCGTCGCCTCACACGCCACCATCGACCAGGCCATCGGCGTCCTGATCTGCCTGCACCAGCTCAGCCCCGACGACGGCTTCACCGTCCTGCGCATCGCCTCCCAGCTCGCCAACACCAAACTGCACACCGTCGCCGAAGCCGTCATCACCTGGGCACACACCCACCAACCCCTGCCCGCACGAACAAAAGACGTACTGGACGAGGCCCGGTGCCTGCACCCTGGCGCAGACACTTTCGAAGACTGACCACCGGCCAGGAACCCGCACCGCGAAAAGGCCCGCAGCGACACGGTCATCGTTGCCGTACCGCCACGGGCCCACCCATGCCACCACCTCCCACCGCGTACCCCAGACCGCCAACCCACCCACCCCTCCCCCAGGGCGTGCCACACACCCTTTGGTAGTCGTTGGGTACAACATCGCGTCACGAACATCCCCCGGCATGCGCGAACCCACGTGAGGGCCCGGAAACCGCCAGCGCCCGGCCCCGGGCCCTCACCACCGGATCCACACAGGGCGCAACGTCTCGCCACCCCTGCCGGACAAGAGACCTGACCTGCGTGGTCGGGGCTGGGAGACCAACCACATCAAGGGCCGCCCCAAGGGCTTTTGGACCACGACCCACTACGAGCTGCCGGGCGCGTGGACCTGCTGGTCGTGCGGCGCCCTCAACACCAGCCCCGACGACTAGGGCCTGTCTCCGCGATCTCAGTTATGAGTGGTCGAGCCCGTAGACAGCCGAATAGGCTCTACCCCCGTGATCGCTGATCTGCAGTGCGTGGTGCTGGTCTGCTCCGACCCCGGTGAACTCGCCGAGTTCTACCAGTCGCTCCCGCCGTACGCCCACACCCCCGACGGTGTCCCGGTCTGGTCCGACGACCT
>NZ_JBSGDB010000333.1:0-10194 GCF_053602155.1 Streptomyces sp. NPDC004561 | reverse complement strand
CTCGGCGGTCGGCTCGGGCTGCATGGGTTTCTCCTCGATTCGCGGGCGGACGCGGCCGGATCGCCGACGGCCGCCCCGCGAGTCCTGCGGTCCCCGGTCCGTACGCCGTGCCGTCCGGCGCGAGGCCCGGCACCGCGTACGGCGGCGGCCCGCCGGTCGTCGCTCCCTGGAGGGCGGGGAGCATCAGGGGGCCTCCTTGGCTGCCTTGCGGGAGCGCAGCACCTCGGCGGCGAGCGGAAGCAGCGAGACGACCACGATCAGCGCGATCACCGGCAGCAGGTACTTGTCGACGTTCGGGATCGAGGAGCCCAGCGCGTATCCGGCGAGCGTGAGGCCGAGGCTCCAGACCAGTCCGCCGATCACCTGCCAGAGGGTGAACGTCCGCGTGGACACGCCGAGCGCGCCCGCCATCGGGTTCAGCACCGTACGCACCACCGGCACGAAGCGGGCCAGCACGATCGCCTTCGCGTGGCCGTACCGCTCCAGCAGTTCCTCCGCGCGCTGGGCGCCCTCGCGCAGCTTCGCCGAGCGGCTGCGGGCCAGCAGCGCGCCGCCCGCCTTGCGGCCGAGCAGGAATCCGCACTGGGAGCCCGCCAGGGCGCCGACGGCCGCCGCGAGGAGCAGCGGACCGAGCGAGAGGTGCAGCCCGCGGTCGGACGAGCCGGTGCACAGCAGGCCCGCCGTGAACAGCAGCGAGTCTCCGGGCAGGAAGAACCCGATCAGCAGGCCCGTCTCCGCGAAGAGCACCACTCCGACGCCGAGCACGCCGAAGGCGGCCAGCAGCGAGTGGGCGTCGAGCACGTTGAGCGCGAGCTGCGACGCCAGGTGTGGGGGAGTGGCCATCGCCGCACGCCCTTTCCTTCGACTTGCTTCGAAAATATTCGACTACACATTTGTAGACGCTCAGCCGTACCGCAAACGTACGCAGCGGCTGGATCGTTCCCGGACTTTGCCTGGCGATTGCCGGTTCGTGACCGGTTGACTACATGGGCATGGCCATGATGGTCGCGAAGGTAAGGTATGCCTTCACTAACTAGCCGGGGAGGGCCGCAGGGCATGTGGGACGACGCGTTTCCGAGTTTCCTGATCGGATTGAGGGAGGGACTCGAAGCCGGACTCATCGTCTCCATCCTCGTCGCGACCCTGGTCCGGGCCGACGCGCGCTCCCGTCTGCCCCAGGTCTGGACGGGTGTCCTGGCCGCCATCGCCGTGGCGATGAGCTTCGGCGCGGTCCTCACCTTCACCGCCGCGTCCATGCCGCAGACCGCACAGGAGGCCTTCGGCGGCATCCTCAGCGTGATCGCCGTCGCGTTCGTCACCGCCATGGTGTTCTGGATGCGCCGCTCGGCCCGCAACCTCTCCGGCGAGCTGAAGCAGAAGGTCACCGGCGCGCTCGCCATGGGCTCCGGCGTGCTGATCCTCACCTCCTTC
This sequence comes from Streptomyces sp. NPDC004561, assembly GCF_053602155.1. Taxonomy (NCBI): domain Bacteria; kingdom Bacillati; phylum Actinomycetota; class Actinomycetes; order Kitasatosporales; family Streptomycetaceae; genus Streptomyces; species Streptomyces sp. NPDC004561. The sequence continues at coordinate 8,763 of NZ_JBSGDB010000333.1, read as the reverse complement.
CTCGCCGTCGGCCGGGAGGGCCTGGAGACGGCCCTGTTCCTGTGGACCACCGCCCAGGCCGCCGGTGAGTCGGCGGGCCCGCTGACCGGCGCCGGCGTCGGACTGCTCATCGCGGCCGGTCTGTGCTGGGGCCTGTACCGCAGGGTCCTGAAGATCAACCTGACGAAGTTCTTCACCGCCACCGGCGTCGTCCTCATCGTCATCGCCGCCGGTGTCCTCGGCTACGGCCTGCGCGACCTCCAGGAGGGCGGTGTCCTGCCCGGCAGGACGGCCTACGCGATGGACCTCGCGGGCAGCGTCGACGCGGGCTCCTGGTACAGCACCCTCGTCCAGGGCGTCTTCAACCTGACCCCCACCATGACCTGGCTCCAGGTGCTCGCCTACGCCGCCTACCTGGTCGTCGTCATGACCCTGTTCGTCCGCGGGGTGCGGACCACGGCCCCGAAGCCCGCCGCCGAGCGGCCCGAGCCCCAGCCCCGGGACCGCCGCCGGGCGGTCTGGGTGGTCCCGGTCGCCGTGGTCGCCGTACCCGCCGTCATCGCCGGACTCGTCGTCGCCTTCGCCCGGCCCAAGCCCGCCGGGGACCAGACCGTCGCCGTCTCCGAGACCGAGTGCGGCAAGGGCTTCACCGCGCCCAAGCCGGGCCGGCAGACCTTCCAGATGCGCAACACCGGCGGCAAGACCTCCGAGGTGTACCTCATCGACCCGTCGACCAGCGCGGTCTACGGCGAGATCGAGGGCCTCGCGCCCGGCACCACCCGCGACCTCGTCGCCACCGTCGCCGGCGGCACCTACGCCTGGCGCTGCGTCCCCACCGGAGGCAAGGCCGTCACCTCCAGGTCGGTCACCGTCAGCGGCGGCGGCGCGGCCGTGCCGGTCGTCCCCGTCTCCGAGCAGGACCTCGCGGCCCCCCTCAAGGCGTACAGGACGTACGTCGAACAGGGCCTCGCCACCCTCGTCACCCAGACCCGCACCCTCGACGACGACATCGAGGGCGGCCACCTGGACAAGGCCCGCACCGACTGGCTCACCGCCCATCGCACCTACGCCTCCCTCGGCGCCGCATACGGCACCTTCCAGGACTTCGACAAGAAGATCGACGGCCGCGCCGACGGCCTCGCGGACGGCGAGCACGACAAGGGCTTCACCGGCTTCCTCCGCCTCGAGTACGGCCTGTGGCACGGCCAGTCGGCGAAGGAGCTGAGCGGTCCCGCCCGCGGGCTCGCCGCGGACGCCGACGGCCTGCGGAAGGCCTTCCCGGCGCAGGAGTTCGACCCGGGCGACCTGCCGCTGCGCGCCCACGAGATCCTCGAGAACACCCTTCAGTTCGAGCTGACCGGCGACACCGACGAGGGCAGCGGCACCAACCTGGCGACCGCCGACGCCAACCTGGCCGGCACCCGCGAGCTGCTCACCGTCCTCAAGCCGCTGCTCACCACCCGCGCGCCCAAGCTGCTGCCCACCGTGGACGCGGACGTCGCCCGGGTGCAGAAGCTCCTGGACGCGGCCCACGACGGCAACCGCTGGACCGCCGTCGACAAGCTCGCCGCGACCGACCGGCAGCACCTCGACGGCGCGGCCGGCCAGCTGCTGGAAGACCTCGCCCCGGTCCCGGACCTGCTCGAGATCCGGAAGTCCGCCTGATGACCGCCGCGCACCCGCACCCCGAAGGGACCCCACCGATGTCGACCGCCGACACGCCGACCTGCCCCGTCGGCCCCGCCCGCCGCTCCATCGTGCGGACGGCGCTGGGCGCCGGTGCCGCCGGAGCGGTCCTGGCCGGCGGCGGCTTCGCGCTCGGCGAGAGCGGCGGCACGGCCCAGGCGCAGACCACCGGCGCGGACGGCGGGGCGAAGGTCGCCTTCCACGGCGCCCGCCAGGCGGGGATCACCACCCCGGCACCGGCCGCCGCCACCTTCCTCTCCCTCGACGTCATCGCCGACGACCGCAAGGGCCTCACCGACCTGCTGCGGACGATCACCGAGCGGGCCCGCTTCCTCACCTCCGGCGGCGCCCCCACCGACCTCGGTGTCGGGGCCCCGCCCTCCGACAACGGCATCCTCGGCCCCGAGGTCCCCTCGGACGGCCTGACCGTCACCGTAGGCGTCGGCGCATCCCTCTTCGACGACCGCTACGGCCTCGCCAAGGCCCGGCCGGCCCGCCTCACCCCGATGCGGACCTTCCCCAACGACAACCTGAACGCGGCCGAGTGCCACGGCGACCTGTCCCTGCAGATCTGCGCCCAGAGCCAGGACACCGTGCTGCACGCGCTGCGCGACATAGCCCGGCACACCCGGGGCGCCATGCAGATCAAGTGGCGCATCGACGGCTTCCAGAACACCCCCCGCCCCACCGGCGCCCAGCGCAACCTGCTCGGCTTCAAGGACGGCATCGCCAACCCGGACGTCAACTCCGCGCGCGAGACGGACAGGCTGATCTGGGTCGGCGACGGCCAGGGCGAGCCCGCCTGGACCAGCGGCGGCAGCTACCAGGTCATCCGGATCATCCGGATGCTCGTCGAGTTCTGGGACCGGGTCTCGCTCACCGAGCAGGAGAAGATGTTCGGCCGCCGCAAGGACACCGGCGCCCCCCTCGACGGCGCCAAGGAGACCGACGTCCCCAACTACGCCAAGGACCCGCACGGCACCGCGATCCCGCTGGACGCCCACATCCGGCTCGCCAACCCGCGCACCGCGCAGAGCGACAGCTCCCGCATCCTGCGCCGCGGCTACAACTACGACCGGGGCGTGGACAACGTCGGCAACCTCGACATGGGCCTGGTGTTCTGCTGCTACCAGCAGGACGTCAAGCGCCAGTTCGAGGCCGTCCAGACCCGGCTGATCGACGAGCCCCTGGTGGACTACATCTCCCCGACCGGCGGCGGCTACTTCTTCGCCCTGCCCGGCGTCCGGGACGCGAAGGACTGGCTCGGCCGGGGCATGCTCTCCGCCTGACCGCGCCTTTTCCCGCCGTTTCGGCCCCTTTTTCACGGCAGACCTTCCCCGTGGCTTTTCCCTGCCCATGGGGAAGGTCTGCCGTCGCCTTTACTGCACATGAGTTGCAAGTACAGACTGATGGCATCAGGCTATGCTGTGCAGCCTTGCCCGCACCACCGAAGGATGACCCTCCCGATGACGGCCGCCCCTGGTTCCGCTCCGTCCCTCCCCGCCCAGGCCGAAGCCAAGCGCTCGGCCTGGCACCGTGTCCGAGGCTCCATGACACGGCAGGAGTGGATCAGGGTCGGCGGGATGGCCGGATTCGTGCTCGCGCTGCACGTCATCGGCTGGGGCACACTGGTCGGCATCATCGCGCCGCAGCACTTCAGCGTCGGCAAGGAGTCCTTCGGTATCGGCATCGGCGTGACCGCGTACACCCTCGGCATGCGGCACGCCTTCGACGCCGACCACATCGCGGCGATCGACAACACCACCCGCAAGCTGATGGGCGAGGGCCGCCGCCCGCTGTCGGTCGGCTTCTGGTTCTCCCTCGGTCACTCCAGCATCGTCTTCGGCCTCGCCCTGCTGCTCTCGCTCGGCATGAAGGCCCTGGCCGCACCGGTGCGCGACGACAACTCGCACCTGCACCAGGTCACCACCCTGATCGGTACGACGGTCTCCGGCACCTTCCTCTACCTGATCGCCGGGATCAATCTCGTCGTCCTGGCCGGCATCTGGAAGGTCTTCCGGCAGATGCGCTCCGGTGCCTACGACGAGGCCGCCCTGGAGACACAACTGAACAACCGAGGCTTCATGAACCGCCTCCTCGGCCGGGTCACCGGCTCGATCAGCAAGCCCTGGCAGATGTACCCGCTCGGCCTGCTGTTCGGCCTGGGCTTCGACACCGCCACGGAGATCGCCCTGCTGGTCCTCGCCGGCTCCGGCGCCGCCTCCGGACTGCCCTGGTACGCCATCCTGACCCTGCCGGTGCTCTTCGCGGCCGGCATGTCGCTGCTCGACACCATCGACGGTTCGTTCATGAACTTCGCCTACGAGTGGGCGTTCTCCAAGCCGGTCCGCAAGGTCTACTACAACCTCACCATCACCGGCCTGTCCGTGGCCGTCGCCCTCATCATCGGCACCGTCGAACTCCTCGGCCTCCTCGCCGACAAGCTGGACCTGCACGGCGTCTTCTGGGACTGGATCTCCGGCCTCGACCTCAACACGGTCGGCTTCGTCATCGTCGGCCTGTTCTTCGCCACCTGGGCCGTCGCCCTGCTGGTGTGGAAGGCCGGCCGCATCGAGGAGAAGTGGACGGCGGGCCTGGCCGAGCAGCCGGCCGACTGACCTGGCCGGGGCTCGTGGGGTTAATGATCCGGCTGCGGGAAACGCGGACCGGGACCCCACGAGCCGAGGAGGAGGCGACCATGAGCGACCAGCAGTCCGAGCAGAGCCCGATGGCCGACGACGCCTACCAGCCCACCGGGACCAACGAGGAACAGGAGGACGCCGGCCCCCTGGACCTGCAGGACGCGGTCGGCGAACGCTCCTACGACGACATGCTCGACGAGGGCTACTCCCCGCCCGAACGGCCCCTCGGCGTCACCAGGCACGGCACCACGGCCGCCGAACAGCACGAGGGCGAGACCCTGGACCAGCGGCTCGGCCAGGAGGTCCCGGACGTGACCGCACCGGACGGTGACGGGGTCGGCGACCTGCCCGGCGGCGACGGCGAGCCGGTGGACCCCGAGGCGGGCGAGTCCCGCGCCGGCCGCCTGGTCGCCCCCGACGAGGGCGCCCACACCGACACCACCAAGGAAGAGATCGCCGAGGACGTCGGCATCGACGGAGGAGCGGCGGGCGCCGAAGAGGCCGCCGTGCACGTGGTGCCGGACGAGACCGACCTGCCGGAGTGAACCGGGCCGGTCGGCCGGACCGCTCTTCTCGCCCCGGGCGGACCGGGGGCAGAATGAACGCATGGGCCGGCGACCCGCTGATGTGAGCGCGCCCGCCCGGCTGGCCGGTCCCGAGGAGGGCATCGGCGCCGACGAACTCGCGCTCGCCACCCGCAACCACGGCCTCCCGCTGGAGGCCCTGCGGCATGACGTCACGCCGCCCGGCCTGCACTACGTCCTCACGCACTACGACATCCCGTACGTGCCGCAGGCCGGGGCCTGGCGGCTGACCGTGGACGGCCGGGTGCGCCACCCGCTCGACCTGAGCCTCGCCGACCTGCTGTCGTACCCCCAGGTCACCACCCGCGTGACCCTGGAGTGCGCGGGCAACGGCCGGGCCCTGCTGACCCCCCGCCCGGTCAGCCAGCCCTGGCTGGTCGAGGCCGTCGGCACCGCCGACTGGACGGGCGTACCGCTCAGGACGCTGCTCGCCGAGGCGGGCGCCGACCCGGGCGCCGTCGACGTCGTCTTCACCGGCGCCGACCACGGCATGGAGCGGGGGGTCGAGCAGGACTACCGGCGCGCCCTGCCGCTCGCCGTGGCCACCGGCGACGACCCCGAGGTGCTGGTCGCGACGGCGATGAACGGAGCCCCGCTGCCCCCGCAGCACGGCCGGCCCCTGCGCCTGATCGTGCCCGGCTGGTACGGCATGGCGCACGTCAAGTGGCTGTGTTCGGTCACGGTGACCGACGCCCCGTTCACGGGCTTCCAGCAGTCGGTCGCCTACCGGCTGCGGCGGACCGCCGGCGAGGAGGGCGAGCCGGTCACCCGCATCGCGCCGCGCGCCCTGCTGGTGCCGCCCGGCTTCCCGGACTTCCTGTCCCGCACCCGGGTGCTGCGACCGGGACCGGTGACGCTGCGCGGCCGCGCCTGGTCCGGGCAGGCCCCGGTGACCTCGGTCGAGGTCAGCACCGACGGCGGCGAGAGCTGGCAGCCGGCCGACCTCGACCCGCCCGCGGACGGGCACCGCTGGGCGTGGCGGGCCTGGCAGCGCACCTGGACGGCGACCCCGGGCGACTACCTGCTCGCCGCCCGCGCGACCGACGCGGGCGGCCACACCCAGCCCCTGGACCAGCGGTGGAACCGGGGCGGATTCGTCAACAACGCGGTGTGCTGGGTGCGGGTGGCCTGCCTGGACGACGACTCGGACGTCCACCGATGACACCGGCCGGGCGCGTGGCCGCCCGGCCGGTTCCCCGTTGTGTCGTGCTCTCCCGGACCCCCTCAGGGCAGCAGCTTCTCGATGGCCGCCGGCCCCTCCGTCTCCAGCTTGCGGCGCGCCCAGTCGAGCGTCTTCGGGGTGACGTCCCTGCCCGCCGCCATCACCAGGTCCTCCGGAGTGACGTCCTGCTGGGGTGCCGAGTGGAGCAGGGAGTCCGGGGTGCAGTGGTCGTCGGACGACCGGGACTCTCCGGGTGTGGATGTCGACATGTTGCCTCCTCCTCGGTCCGGATGACCGCATCCGTGCCGGTGCCCTTCGAACGGGGCACACTCTCACCATTGCCCGCCATGGCGCAGCCTGCATCCGGAAGCGCCGGGGAGGCGGGTGCCGAGCGCCTTCCCACGCCATCGCAAAGCACTCGCTCCTAAGCTGGAAAACATCCCGCACCCCACACGGGGAGGCCGCACATGGCCGAGATGCCGTTTCCCGAGTACGAACCCACCGGCCCCCGCTATCTGCCGATCGCCGATCACGGTCTGATCGGTGACCTGCGCAGCGTGGCCCTGGTGGGCACCAACGGCACGATCGACTGGTACTGCTGCCCGTCCTTCGACAGCCCCAGCGTCTTCGCCGCCATCCTGGACGCCGATCGCGGCGGCCGCTTCGAACTGGCCGCCTCCGTCCCGGCCCGCACCAAGCAGTTCTACTTCCCGGACACCAACGTGCTGATCACCCGCTTCTTCACCGAGGAGGGCGTCGGCGAGGTGCAGGACTTCATGCCCATCACCGGGGAGGCGACCGGCGAGGCGGGCCGGCACCGGCTGATCCGGCGCGTGGTGTGCGTGCGCGGCACCGTGCCGTTCCGCGCGCTGGTCGCTCCCCGCTTCGACTACGGCGCCGCCCCGCACACCCTGCGCGACGTGGACGGGACGCTCTTCTTCGAGTCGCCGGAGCGGTCGCTGTCCCTCACCTCGACCGTGGCCGTGGAGTGCGACGAACGGGACGCGCGCGCCGACTTCAAGCTGGCCGAGGGCGAGACGGCGGTGTTCGCCCTGGACCAGGTCGGCGAGGCGGTCGCCCCGCGCGGCTGCGCCCGCGCCGAGGCCGAGCACGAGTTCAACGCGACCGTCACCTACTGGCGGCGCTGGCTGCACCAGTCCCGCTACCGGGGCCGCTGGCGCGAGATGGTGCACCGCTCGGCCCTCACCCTGAAGCTGCTCACCTACGCCCCCACCGGCGCCATCGTCGCCGCCCCCACCACCAGCCTGCCCGAGCAGTTCGGCGGCGAGCGCAACTGGGACTACCGGTACGTGTGGGTGCGCGACGCCGCCTTCGCCGTCTACGCGCTGCTGCGGCTCGGCTTCAGCGGCGAGGCCGAGGCGTTCATGCGGTTCCTGACCACCCACATCAGTCCCGGCGACGGCGCCGCCTCCGGCCCGCTGCAGATCATGTACGGCATCGACGGCCGCACCGACCTGCCCGAACGCAAGCTGCCGCATCTGGAGGGCCACCAGGGCTCCGCCCCGGTCCGCGTCGGCAACGCGGCCGCCGACCAGCTCCAGCTCGACATCTACGGCGCCCTGATCGACTCCGTCTACCTCTTCGACAAGTGGGCCCAGCCGATCCCCAGCGGCCAGTGGGACGACGTGTGCCATCTCGTGGACTGGGTGTGCGAGCACTGGGACCAGCCCGACGAGGGCGTGTGGGAGACCCGCGGCGGCCGCAGGAAGTTCCTGTACTCGCGCCTGATGTGCTGGGTGGCCGTCGAACGCGCCATCCGGCTCGCCAACCGGCGCGGCCTGCCCGCCGACCTGCCCCGCTGGCGGCAGGCCCGGGACACCATCTACCGGCGGATCATGGACCGCGGCTGGTCGGAGCGCCGTAACGCCTTCGTGCAGCACGAGGACAGCGAGGTCCTGGACGCGTCCGTGCTGATGATGCCGCTCGCCAAGTTCATCGCCCCCACCGACCCCAAGTGGCTGTCCACCCTGGACGCCCTCACCGAGGACCTGGTCTCCGACTCGCTCGTCTACCGCTACGACCCGCAGGCCAGCCCCGACGGACTGCGCGGCGACGAGGGCACGTTCTCCATCTGCTCCTTCTGGTACGTCGAGGCGCTGGTCCGGGCCGGCCGGCTCGACGAGGCCCGGCTCGCCTTCGAGAAGATGCTCACGTACGCCAACCATCTCGGCCTGTACGCCGAGGAGATCGGCCGCACCGGGGAGCAGCAGGGCAACTTCCCGCAGGCGTTCACCCATCTGTCGCTGATCAGCGCCGCGTTCAACCTGGACCGGGCCCTCGGCTGACGCACCGCCGTGTGCCCGCTGGCCGCACGGGTACCCGGGCATCTCCGAAAGGGGAACGACAGGGTCCACAGAAGGAGGAGACCCCGTATGACCAGCACCAGTGAGACCGGCGAGGTCACCGGCACCCGCGACAAGGACTACAACCTCATCTGGTACGTCGAGCGGTGCCTCAACAACGCCCTGCGCCTGGAGACCTACATCCAGGACGCCGAACGCGACAAGGACAACGAGGTCGCGGAGCTGTTCCGCAAGGCGCAGGCCGACAGCCGCAAGGGCGCCGAACTGGGCAAGCAGCTGCTGCGCTCGCGGCTGAACGGCGGCTGACCCACCTCCCCGCTCAGGCGAACCGGGCGCTCGGCACGGGCCCGGCGGTCCGTACCCGCGCCCGGTCGCCCCGCAGCCAT
>NZ_JBSGDB010000332.1:0-10217 GCF_053602155.1 Streptomyces sp. NPDC004561 | reverse complement strand
CCCACTGTGCGGGGGCTGCGGCCGTTCGTCTGCCCGGGTCCGCCCGCCGGGCCGGTACCGGCGGCCCCGTCAGGGGCGACGACACGCCCGTGTGTGAGGCGACGCCACCCGTTCGGCCCACACTTGTCGCGCGAGGGGTGGTGGGAGCGGCCCGTTTCGGGTACCAACGATCCAGTAGCACTGGTCGGTAACGAACGGTCCGCAATCATCCTTCTTCGCGGCGAGGTGAGCCTCATGTCCGCCCCCACCACCCGACGCACCACCGTCACCGAGCGCGAGGCCCGACAGGTGGCGGAGGCCGCCAGGGAACAGGACTGGCGCAAGCCAAGCTTCGCCAAGGAGCTGTTCCTCGGGCGCTTCCGGCTCGAGCTCATCCACCCCCACCCGCTGCCGGAGGACGAATCCGTCCGGCGCGGCGAGGAGTTCCTCGACAAGCTGCGCGCCTTCTGCGAGTCGACCATCGACCCCACCCGCATCGAGCGGGAGGCGCGCATCCCCGACGAGGTCATCGCGGGCCTGAAGGAACTCGGGGCCCTCGGGATGAAGATCGACCCGAAGTACGGCGGTCTCGGCCTCACGCAGCTGTACTACAACAAGGCCCTCGCCCTGGTCGGCTCCGCCAGCCCCGCGGTCGGCGCCCTGCTCTCCGCGCACCAGTCCATCGGCGTACCCCAGCCGCTGAAGCTGTTCGGCACCCAGGAGCAGAAGGACGCATTCCTGCCCCGCTGCGCCCGCACCGACATCTCCGCCTTCCTGCTCACCGAGCCGGACGTCGGCTCCGACCCGGCCCGCCTCGCCACCACGGCCGTGCCCGACGGCGACGACTACGTCCTCGACGGGGTGAAGCTCTGGACCACCAACGGCGTGGTCGCCGACCTGCTCGTCGTGATGGCCCGGGTACCGAAGTCCGAGGACCACAAGGGCGGCATCACCGCGTTCGTCGTGGAGGCCGGCGCCGAGGGCGTCACCGTCGAGAACCGCAACGCCTTCATGGGCCTGCGCGGCATCGAGAACGGCGTCACCCGCTTCCACCAGGTCCGGGTCCCCGCCGCCAACCGGATCGGCCCCGAGGGCGCGGGCCTGAAGATCGCGCTCACCACCCTCAACACGGGCCGCCTGTCGCTGCCGGCGATGTGCGCGGGCGCCGGCAAGTGGTGCCTGAAGATCGCCCGCGAGTGGTCGGCGGAACGGGAGCAGTGGGGCAAGCCCGTCGCGCTGCACGAGGCCGTCGGCTCCAAGATCAGCTTCATCGCGGCCACCACCTTCGCCCTGGAGGCGGTGCTCGACCTGTCCTCCCAGATGGCCGACGAGGACCGCAACGACATCCGCATCGAGGCCGCCCTCGCCAAGCTCTACGGCTCCGAGATGGCCTGGCAGATGGCCGACGAACTGGTCCAGATCCGCGGCGGGCGCGGCTACGAGACGGCCGAGTCCCTGAAGGCGCGCGGCGAGCGGGCGGTCCCGGCCGAGCAGATCCTGCGCGACCTGCGCATCAACCGCATCTTCGAGGGCTCCACGGAGATCATGCACCTCCTCATCGCCCGCGAGGCGGTGGACGCCCACCTCTCGGTCGCCGGTGACCTCATCGACCCCGACAAGACCCTGTCCGACAAGGCGAGGGCGGGCGCGAACGCGGGTGTCTTCTACGCCAAGTGGCTGCCCAAGCTGGTCGCGGGCCCCGGTCAACTGCCCACCTCGTACGGCGAGTTCCGGCACGGGATCGACCTCTCCGGCCATCTGCGCTACGTCGAGCGCGCCGCCCGCAAGCTGGCCCGCTCCACCTTCTACGCCATGTCCCGCTGGCAGGGCCGGATGGAGACCAAGCAGGGCTTCCTCGGCCGGATCGTGGACATCGGCGCGGAGCTGTTCGCGATGAGCGCGGCCTGCGTCCGGGCCGAGCGGCTGCGCACCCGGGGCGAGCACGGCCGCGAGGCCTATGAGCTCGCCGACGCCTTCTGCCGCCAGTCCCGCATCCGTGTCGAGGAACTCTTCGGCCGGCTGTGGAGCAACACCGACGACCTCGACCGCAAGGTGGTCAAGGGCGTCCTCGGCGGGGCCTACACCTGGCTGGAGGAGGGCATCGTCGACCCGTCGGAGGACGGCCCGTGGATCGCCGACGCGACCCCCGGACCGTCCACGCGGGAGAACGCCCGCCGCCCCTTCGGGGCGTAGGCGTCACCCGGCCGTCGACAGGGCGCCTGGGTCAGGAACCCCAGGTGCCCTGGTCGCCGGCGCAGGTCCAGCCCTTGCCCTTGAGGGTGAACTTCACCTTGTAGGAGCGGGTGTTGAGCAGGTGCGTCTGCACCCTCACACCGAGGCTCGTCTTCTTCTTCAGCGTCCCCGTGTAGACCGAGACCGTCGTGGACGTCCTGTGGGTGACCTTGCCGCCGGTGGGCCTGGCCGTGCCGAAGCGGATGTTCTTCACGTCCGTGACGGTGAACGTCACGGTGCCGAAGTTCTTGGTGGTGCTCTTGTTCTTGATGCCGAAGTACAGGCCGCCGTTGGTGACCCAGCCGTGCGAGTCGATGTAGAAGCGGCTCGGGTAGACCAGGTCGATCGGGCAGCCGGTGCTCTTCGGCGTCACGGTCGCGGCCGACGCGGCGGTGGCCAGACCGAGTTGAGCGGCCGTGAGAAGGCCTGCCGTGGCCAGGACGGCGGTGGTGGTGCGCATGCGGTTCAAGGTGACTCCTCCCCGTTGCGGCCCTGTTGGGCGGGACGCGAGGGGAAGCATGCCATCTACGGGCCCCCGACACGCGCGAATTCCGCAGGACCGGTACACGCCTGAAACGGTGGCCGGCGCGGATCTCCGGGCGGTCCGTGGACATGCCGGGTGATCTTCACATCGGCATCACAACGGGAAAACGCCTTATCCACGACGAAAGCCGTGAAAGCGCCCGCCCGGGGGACACCCTGTCCTGACACTCGCCGCTTGCGGCAACAATGGAGGGATGACCGACAGTCCCGCCCATCCGGCACCCCTCGCCGACCCGCACCTCGTCTACGACCCCCTCGCCGGCGACGGCCCCAAGGACGTGGTGATCCTCGGCTCCACCGGATCCATCGGCACCCAGGCCATCGACCTCGTGCTGCGCAACCCCGACCGCTTCCGGGTCACCGCCCTCTCCGCGAACGGCGGACGGGTCGCCCTCCTCGCCGAGCAGGCCCACCGGCTGCGGACGCGGACCGTCGCGGTCGCCCGCGAGGACGCCGTGCCCGCCCTGCGGGAGGCGCTGGCCGCGCAGTACGGCCCCGGAGAGCCGCTGCCCGAGATCCTCGCCGGACCGGACGCGGCCGGCGACCTCGCCGCCTCCGAGTGCCACACCGTGCTCAACGGCATCACCGGCTCCATCGGCCTCGCGCCCACCCTCGCCGCCCTGGAGGCCGGCCGCACCCTCGCGCTCGCCAACAAGGAGTCGCTGATCGTCGGCGGACCGCTGGTCAAGGCCCTCGCCAAGCCGGGCCAGATCATCCCCGTGGACTCCGAGCACGCCGCCCTCTTCCAGGCCCTCGCCTGCGGCACCCGCGCCGATGTGCGCAAGCTGGTCGTCACCGCCTCCGGCGGCCCCTTCCGCGGCCGGACCAAGGCCGAGCTGGCGGACGTCACCGTCGAGGACGCCCTCGCCCACCCCACCTGGGCGATGGGCCCGGTGATCACGATCAACTCCGCGACCCTCGTCAACAAGGGCCTGGAGGTCATCGAGGCGCACCTCCTCTACGACATTCCGTTCGACCGCATTGAGGTGGTCGTGCATCCCCAGTCGTATGTTCACTCGATGGTCGAGTACACCGACGGATCCACGATCGCCCAGGCGACGCCCCCCGACATGCGCGGGCCGATCGCCATCGGTCTGGGCTGGCCCGAACGGGTTCCGGACGCGGCCCCCGCGTTCGACTGGACCACGGCCTCCACCTGGGAGTTCTTCCCGCTGGACAACGAGGCCTTCCCCTCGGTCGGCCTCGCCCGGCACGTGGGGCAGCTCGCGGGGACGGCGCCGGCGGTGTTCAATGCGGCCAACGAGGAGTGCGTCGAGGCCTTCCGCAGCGGCGCGCTGCCCTTCAACGGGATCATGGAGACCGTCACCCGGGTGGTCGAGGAGCACGGCACCCCGGCCACGGGAACTTCACTCACCGTGTCGGACGTCCTCGAAGCGGAGACCTGGGCGCGTGCCCGGGCCCGTGAACTCACCGGCACGACGGCGACCGCGGAGGCGCGTGCATGACGACCTTGATGTTCATCCTCGGCATAGTGGTCTTCGCGTTCGGTCTGCTCGTCTCGATCGCGTGGCACGAGCTGGGGCACCTGTCGACGGCCAAACTCTTCGGCATCCGCGTCCCGCAGTACATGGTCGGCTTCGGCCCGACCGTGTGGTCGCGGAAGAAGGGCGAGACCGAGTACGGCGTCAAGGCGGTCCCGCTCGGCGGCTACATCCGCATGATCGGCATGTTCCCGCCCGACGAGGAGGGCCGGGTCTCCGCCCGCTCCACCTCGCCCTGGCGCGGCATGATCGAGGACGCCCGCTCGGCGGCCTTCGAGGAGCTGCAGGCGGGCGACGAGACGCGCATGTTCTACACGCGCAAGCCGTGGAAGCGGGTCATCGTCATGTTCGCGGGCCCGTTCATGAACCTCATCCTCGCGATCGCCCTGTTCTTCACGGTGCTCATGGGCTTCGGCATCCAGCAGCAGACCACCACCGTCGCCTCCGTCTCGCCGTGCGTCATCGCGCAGAGCGAGCACCGCGACAGCTGCAAGAAGTCCGACCCCGCGTCCCCGGCCGAGGCCGCCGGCATGAAGAAGAGCGACCGCATCGTCTCCTTCGACGGCAAGCCCACCAAGGACTGGAACACGCTGTCGGACCTCATCCGCGACAGCGCCGGCAAGAACGTCCCGATCGTCGTCCAGCGCGACGGCGGGCAGGTCACCCTGCACGCGACGATCGCCACCAACCTGGTCGCCCAGAAGGACTCCAGCGGCACCTACGTCCAGGGCAAGTACGTCAAGGCCGGCTTCCTCGGCTTCAGCTCCGCCACCGGAGTCGTCAAGCTGGGCGTCGGCGACTCCGTGACCTGGATGACCGACCGGGTCGGCGACGCCGTCGACTCCCTCGCCGCACTGCCCGGCAAGATCCCCGCCCTGTGGAACGCGGCGTTCGGCAACGGCCCGCGCGCACCCGACTCCCCGGTGGGCATCATCGGTGCGGCCCGCATCACCGGCGACATCGCCACGCTGCACATCCCCGCCTCCCAGCAGCTGGCCATGTTCGTGATGCTCCTCGCCGGCTTCAACCTCTCCCTGTTCCTCTTCAACATGCTCCCGCTGCTCCCGCTCGACGGCGGCCACATCGCCGGCGCCCTGTGGGAGTCCCTCCGGCGGAACGTCGCCCGCGTGCTACGCCGCCCGGACCCGGGCCCGTTCGACGTGGCCAAGCTGATGCCGGTGGCGTACGTGGTGGCCGGGATCTTCGTCTGCTTCACGGTCCTCGTCCTGATCGCCGACGTGGTTAACCCCGTGAAAATCTCCTAGCCATCCGGGGTTCGAGGCGGTCCGGGACCCTGTGTTCCGGACCGCCTTCCATCGGGTGGGTTTACCGGGTGGGATGTGCTGGGGCCGAGGACCGTACCGTAATCTCGAAGCCTGGAGCCCGCCGTTGGACGGGACCGGACCTTGATCCACGACTTGGGGTTGCACAGCAGATGACTGCGATTTCTCTCGGCATGCCGTCCGTTCCGACCAAGCTCGCCGAGCGCCGGAAGAGCCGGCAGATCCAGGTCGGAAGCGTGGCGGTCGGCGGAGACGCGCCCGTCTCGGTCCAGTCGATGACCACGACCCGTACGTCCGACATCGGCGCCACCCTCCAGCAGATCGCCGAGCTGACGGCGTCCGGCTGCCAGATCGTCCGCGTCGCCTGCCCCACCCAGGACGACGCCGACGCGCTCGCCACCATCGCGAGGAAGTCCCAGATCCCCGTCATCGCGGACATCCACTTCCAGCCCAAGTACGTCTTCGCCGCCATCGAGGCGGGCTGCGCCGCGGTCCGTGTGAACCCCGGCAACATCAAGCAGTTCGACGACAAGGTCAGGGAGATCTCCAAGGCCGCCAAGGACCACGGCACCCCGATCCGCATCGGCGTCAACGCCGGCTCGCTGGACCGGCGCCTGCTCCAGAAGTACGGCAAGGCGACCCCCGAGGCCCTGGTCGAGTCGGCCCTGTGGGAGGCGTCCCTCTTCGAGGAGCACGACTTCCGCGACATCAAGATCTCCGTCAAGCACAACGACCCGGTCGTGATGATCGAGGCATACCGCCAGCTCGCCGAGCAGTGCGACTACCCCCTCCACCTCGGCGTGACCGAGGCCGGCCCGGCGTTCCAGGGCACGATCAAGTCGGCGGTGGCCTTCGGCGCCCTGCTCTCCCAGGGCATCGGCGACACCATCCGCGTGTCCCTGTCGGCCCCGCCCGCCGAGGAGGTCAAGGTCGGCATCCAGATCCTGGAGTCGCTGAACCTGCGCCAGCGCGGTCTGGAGATCGTCTCCTGCCCGTCCTGCGGCCGCGCCCAGGTCGACGTGTACAAGCTCGCCGAAGAGGTCACGGCCGGCCTGACCGGCATGGAGGTCCCGCTGCGCGTCGCCGTCATGGGCTGCGTCGTCAACGGCCCGGGCGAGGCCCGCGAGGCCGACCTCGGCGTCGCCTCCGGCAACGGCAAGGGCCAGATCTTCGTCAAGGGCGAGGTCATCAAGACCGTCCCGGAGTCCAAGATCGTCGAAACCCTCATCGAGGAGGCCATGAAGCTGGCCGAGCAGATGGAGAAGGACGGCATCGCCTCCGGAGAGCCCTCGGTCTCGGTCGCCGACTGAGCCGCGCAGGCCCGCGTCCCCGTACGAGTCCCGTCGCCGCCCGGCGGCGGGACGTCCCTTCCTGACCGCCGTCCGCCATCACGAAGCGCGCCACAAGGGCGCGAGGTACAGTGCCGGGACCAGCAAACCCCCAGGGTGAGGCCCCGCACTTGTTGACCCAGACCACCTCACGGGTGCTCGAACCGAGTGACCTCGACGCAGCGCTCGCCGTTCTCGACCGCGAGCCGGTCGTGAACGCCTTCGTGGCCTCCAGGGTCCAGATCGCGGGTCTCGACCCGTGGCGCCTCGGCGGCGAGATGTGGGGCTGGTACGAGGACGGCATGCTCACGTCCCTGTGCTACGCGGGCGCCAACCTCGTCCCCATCTGTGCCACCCCCCGCGCCGTCCGCGCCTTCGCCGACCGTGCCCGGCGGGCCGGCCGCCGGTGCTCCTCCATCGTCGGCCCCGCCGAAGCCACCGGCCCACTGTGGCGCCTGCTGGAGCCCCACTGGGGCCCCGCCCGCGAGGTCCGCGCCCAGCAGCCGCTGATGGTCACCGACCGCATGCCCGCCGACATCGCCCCGGACCCCTACGTCCGCCGCGTCCGCAAGGACGAGATGGAGGCGATCATGCCGGCGTGCGTGGCGATGTTCACCGAGGAGGTCGGCGTATCGCCGATGGCCGGCGACGGCGGTCTGCTGTACCAGGCCCGCGTCGCCGAACTCGTGGGCTCCGGCCGCTCCTTCGCCCGCCTCGACGAGCACGGCAAGGTCGTGTTCAAGGCGGAGATCGGCGCGGCCACCCCGCAGGCCTGCCAGATCCAGGGCGTCTGGGTCGCCCCGGAGTACCGGGGCAGGGGCCTCGCGGCCCCCGGCATGGCAGCGGTCCTGCGCTACGCGCTCGCGGACGTGGCCCCCGTGGCGAGCCTGTACGTGAACGACTTCAACACCGCGGCGCGAAGGACGTACCTGCGCGTGGGGTTCCAAGAGGTGGGCGCCTTCATGAGTGTGCTGTTCTGAACCCCCTGTACGCTCCCGGCATGGACCTCGTGATCGGCCCCCTGGACCTCTCAGCCCACGTCGACGAGGCCCTCGCCGTCCAAGCCGTCGCGTTCGGCCTGGGTCCCGACGAGGTCGCCGTACGCCGGCAGATCGTGCAGCGGCACATGCAGTACCAGGGCGCGAGGGCCCTGGGCGCCACCGTCGCGGGACATCTCGTCGGCTTCGTCTACGGCATGCCGAACAGCCGCACCCACTGGTGGTCGACCGTCGTGGAGCCCTACCTCCGGGCCGGCGGCAACGACTTCTGGCTGGACGACTCCTTCGTGATCACCGAACTCCACGTCCACCCCGACCGGCAGAACCGCGGCATCGGCCGGCGCCTGATCACGAAGATCACCGACACCGCCGCCGAACCCCGCTCGATCCTCTCCGCGATCGACACCGAAAGCCCCGCCCGAGGCCTCTACCACTCCCTCGGCTACGTGGACCTCGCCCGCCAGGTCCACTTCCCGAGCGCGACACGGCCGTACGCGGTGATGGGCGCCCCCCTGCCCCTCCGCAGGCGTTAACCGATTTCCACCGGCACAGGCAGCCCGGCTAACCTCCTTGCCATCACCCTTTCCCGGCAGGAGTACGACAACCATGGCGAACGCACCGGTCCAGCGCATGTCCCAGTTGATGGTGAAGACGCTGCGCGACGACCCGGCCGACGCCGAGGTCCTCAGCCACAAGCTCCTCGTCCGCGCCGGCTACGTCCGCCGCACCGCCGCCGGTATCTGGAGCTGGCTGCCCCTCGGCAAGAAGGTCTTCTCCAACGTGGAGCGGATCGTCCGCGAGGAGATGGACGCGATCGGCGCCCAGGAGGTGCTGCTCCCCGCCCTGCTGCCGCGCGAGCCGTACGAGGCCACCGGCCGCTGGGACGAGTACGGCCAGGAGCTGTTCCGGCTCAAGGACCGCAAGGGCGGCGACTACCTCCTCGGTCCCACCCACGAGGAGATCTTCACCCTCCTCGTCAAGGACCAGTGCACGTCCTACAAGGACCTGCCGGTGATCCTCTACCAGATCCAGACCAAGTTCCGTGACGAGGCCCGGCCCCGCGCGGGCATCCTGCGCGGCCGCGAGTTCCAGATGAAGGACTCGTACTCCTTCGACCTGGACGACGAGGGCCTGGGCCGGTCCTACGCCCTGCACCGCCAGGCCTACCAGCGGATCTTCGAGCGGCTCGGCCTCGACTACCGCATCTGCGCCGCCACCGCCGGCGCCATGGGCGGCTCGAAGTCCGAGGAGTTCCTCGCCCCGGCCGAGGCCGGCGAGGACACCTTCGCGGACTGCCCGAACTGCGACTTCGCCGCCAACACGGAGGCGATCACGTACGAACTCCAGCCGGTCGACGGCTCGGACGTGCCCGCGCTGGAGGAGATCCCGACCCCCGACACCCCCACCATCGAGACCCTGGCCGCCTCCCTCGGCGTCCACGCCTCCGCCACGCTGAAGAACCTGCTGGTCAAGGTGGACGGCGAGATCGTGGCCGTGGGGGTCCCCGGGGACCGCGAGGTCGACCTGGGCAAGGTCGAGGCGCACTTCGCGCCGGCCGCCGTCGAGCTGGTCACCGCCGAGGACTTCGTCGGCCGTCCCGACCTGGTGCGCGGCTACGTCGGCCCGCAGGGCCGGGGCGAGAAGCTCAAGTACATCGCCGACCCGCGCATCGCCCCCGGCACCGGCTGGATCACCGGCGCCAACAAGGAGCACACGCACGCGAAGAACGTCGTCGCCGGCCGTGACTTCGAGGTCGACGAGTACGTGGACGTCGTGGTGGTCCGGGAGGGCGACCCCTGCCCGAAGTGCGGCACCGGCCTGAAGCTGGACCGCGCCATCGAGATCGGCCACATCTTCCAGCTGGGCCGCAAGTACGCCGACGCCCTCAAGCTCGACGTGCTCGGCCAGAACGGCAAGCCGGTCCGCGTCACCATGGGCTCCTACGGCATCGGCGTCTCCCGCGCCGTCGCCGCGCTCGCCGAGCAGAGCGCCGACGACCAGGGCCTGTGCTGGCCCAAGGAGGTCGCCCCGGCCGACGTGCACGTCGTCGCCGCCGGCAAGGCCCTGCAGACCGAGCTGGCCCTGGACGTGGCCGAGAAGCTGGCCGCCGCGGGCGTGCGCGTCCTGGTGGACGACCGGGCCGGGGTCTCCCCGGGCGTGAAGTTCACCGACGCCGAGCTGATCGGCGTCCCGCAGATCCTGGTGGCCGGCCGCCGCTCCGGCGAGGGCGTCCTGGAGCTGAAGGACCGCAAGACCGGCGAGCGCGAGGAGCTGTCCGTCGAGGACGCGATCGCCCGCCTGACGGCATAGGGACAGACAGCCGGCCGGGGACATCGGCGCGAGCAGCGGCCG
>NZ_JBSGDB010000331.1:0-10219 GCF_053602155.1 Streptomyces sp. NPDC004561 | reverse complement strand
GTTGCGCACGCCGACCTGAACGCTTCCCGCAACATCGCCCGCAAGGGCGAGGCTGTGTGGCTTGCGGGGCGTGAGCCACGCGTCCCAGTCTCCTGTCCGTAGGTGACTCAGATGCGGGAGGATACGCGGCAGCCAGCCGCGCCCTACCTGCAAGCCCGGCCCTTCAGGGCCGGGTCAAGTTGACTGAGTCGATCACTTTGCCGCCGGCCCCACCGAGATCATCACGTGCACGAGACTCCGAATCCGTTCATGAGCGGCACAAGGAGGGGCGGCGGGTGAGCGCCCGGCGTACGTCAGGGGCTGGGACGCGCCGAGGGGCCGTGGCGCCTCCATGTCTGCAATATGTGCGTCAGACGCCCGAGTTCGCGAGGGCGAGGGCCGCCAAGGCCTGCGGGGCGCCAGGCTGGGCACGGACTCCGGGGAAGGCGTTGATGTCCACGATCAGCGGGCCGTCCTCGCCCCTGTCGATGACGTCCACGCCGTAGACGTCCAAGGCGAAGACCTCGCCGACCCGGCGGACCAGGGCGGCCCAGCCGGGCGGCAGGCTGTCGGGGGCGAGCGGCAGAGTGGGGCCGCGGCCCTCGGGTGAGAGCTCGGAGCGGCGCAGCGCCGTGAAGATCTGGTCCCCGATCGCCCACAGCTTGTGGTCCCAGCCGCTGTTGGGAGCGAACTCCTGTACCACGACCGGTTCTTGAGGGTGCGCGGCGGCCAGTTCGCGCAGTCTTCCGTCGCTGTCGACACGGGCCACCAGGTCATGCTTGCGGCTGTGCCGGCTCTTGACCACCACCGGACCGGGGAGCCCCGGCCCTTCGGCGAGCCGGGCGAGCGTGGGGTAGGCGCGGGTGGCCGCGAACGGCAGGCCGGCCCGCCGAGCGTGCTCCGCCATCGCCGTGCGGTCCTGGCACAGCGCGGTCGCGGCGGCCGAGTTCAGCACCCGGGCCCCGCGCCGTTCCAGTGCGCGAGCGAGGGAAATCGCCTGCGGTGTACGCGCCTTGAGCAGATACACGTCGGCGAGGGGCTCGGGTGCTTGGGGCGACTCCGCCGTCTCCGGGTCCAGCGTCCGCACCGTGTGCTCGTCGGCGAGCAGCGCGGTGGTGGCGGCCAGCAGCGGGTGCCCGGGGTCGGAGGTGATCAGGCCGATCCTCATACGGTCTTGCCCGCGGCCGTCAGAACCTGTGCCG
The DNA here is from genome assembly GCF_053602155.1 of Streptomyces sp. NPDC004561. NCBI lineage: Bacteria > Bacillati > Actinomycetota > Actinomycetes > Kitasatosporales > Streptomycetaceae > Streptomyces > Streptomyces sp. NPDC004561. Next base: position 9,038 of record NZ_JBSGDB010000331.1, on the reverse strand, counting down.
AGCCGGAACGCAGTGGCGACACGGTCGTTGCGGCAGGTGACACGGAAGATTCGGACGGCGACGCGGTGGCCCCGGACGGCTCCCGCTGTTCCGCCATGCGCGGTCGGGCGGTCTCGGCCGGTTCGACGGTCCGACTTCCGCGGGCCGCAAGCCCCAGCACGGCGCGCGCCACCCGCGCGGCCGCGTCGGGGACCTGGCGGAAACTGGGGAAGTCGTTCACGTCGACGACCACGGGCCCGTCCGGCCCCAACACCACGTCCACGCCGTAGAGATCGAGGCCGTAGACCGCTCCGGCCCGGGCGGCGATGGCGGCCACCTCGTCCGGCAGGGGCACGGGGCGTTCGGGCACCGCGTGGTCGGGGTGGAGCGGGGAGCGGCGCTCGGTCGCGTACAGCTCGCCACCGACGCCGTACACCTTGATGTCGACGCCCGAGTTGGGGACGTACGGCTGGGCGATGAGCATGCCCTCCCCCGCCAGTTCGGGAACCATCGCGGTGAGCCGGTCCGGTGACGTCACCAGGTGCACGGCACGCCCAGAGCTGCCGTCGGCGGGCTTGACCACGATCGGGTACTCCGACTCCGGTATCTCCGCGAGCAGTTCGGGCCGGGCCGCCGCGTAGGTGGGCGGCAGCGGAAGCCCGTGGCTGCGGCCGATCGCCGCCGCCAGCGCCTTGTCCCGTACGCCGCGGATCGAACGGGCATCGTTGATCGTCGTGGTCCCGGCCACGGCGGCGGCCTCCAACAGGGTGAGCCCCGGACCGCCCGAGACCGTCTTGAGTACCCAGGCGTCATGGGCGGCGCACTGCAGCGCCTCTGTCAGACTCAGCAATGAGCCGCCCGGCCACAGCACGTCCACCTGGTGCCCCCAGGACGTCAGTTGGCGGATCACCTCGACCGGCATGCCGTCGTGGCGATACTGCTCCTCCACCAGAAAGCAGAGTTTCATCGATATACCCCGACCCTCCGGACGCCCGCCCTCGTCGTCCCGCACTCCGTGGCGTCCTGTGACGACACAGGATGTCACGCCGCCTGCTGACGTGCCGGGCGGCGGCCTGCAGAGCGAACGGCTCCGCCCCTCACCGTCCTCCCGGACGATCCCCTGTACCGACGCGGGGCTGCGCGGCGGGCGGTGCGGGACGGAGCCGAGCCGGAGAGGGTGTTCGCTCTGGCGTACTCGGTGGTGTCCCGTTGGTGGGAGCAGGCTCTGCACTGGGAGCGGGAGACGATCTGTCCGCGGCGCCTGCACCAGGTCGCGGGCGGCGACGCCGGGGGGGATCTTGAGCGGTGGCGGATCGTGGGGCGGGACGCGGTCGTCTTTCCCGAGGTGGTGGCCGTCGCCGACGCGCCGCTGGATACGGCCATGGCCGAGCTGGCGTGGATGGACAGCGGCGCTGGGCAGCCGCGGGCACTGCCCGCCGACGGGGCGTTCTGCCGCCGGCTCGGTGAGCGGGTCGGCCGGCCGTGGCTGGGGCCGCTGGACGCAACCGACTACGGCGGCCCGCTGACCTCCTGGAGGGGCAGCGTCATTCGCCCGCGCCGCGAGACCGGCGGGCCCTCCGGCTACTACACCGACCCGTGGTGGGTGCGCCAGGAACACCAGCCCGCGACCATGGCCGGACAGCCGCGGGTGCTGGGCAAGGGGAAGAAGACGCCCGGCACGGGGGAGGATTTGGCGGGCGACGGTGCCCGCCGAAGAGCGGACGCTGATCACCCGGGCAATCGAGAGCGCCGAGGAGTAGCTGCTCCAACTGCGCGGGGTGCAGACCGGACCCACCGCCGGCGTCGCCCAGCAGCTCCTGCGCAGCTTCCGCTACAGCGCCTCCCTGGTCGAGAACGCCTGGAAACGGACCGCCCTGGCGGCCGCGAACACCCGGATGCCCCTGGAAGGCGTCGCCCAGTGGGCGGGAACGTCTCCCGACATCTTGATGAGCACGCTGACGGCGGGCCAGGAAGACGGCGGTTTAAAGACCGGTCGGCAAGCGCGGAGCCGCCGCCGAAAGCGGGCTCGTCAACCGTTAGCGCACGCGGTACCCGTTCGTGGCAGGAATCCCGGAAGCCACCGTGACCACACGCGGATACGGCTTGGCTGAAGCAGGTGATCAATGCGGGTGCAACACGGTCTGAGGGCCGGGCAGGGCGAGTGGCCGTGGATCCTGGGCGCGGATTCGAGGCAGTGTTCCTCAACCCGGTGGGCCAGTCGGTCCAGCAACGGTGCGCATCAACGCCCCGCCCGTCGGCGAGCACACCGAATGCCCGCACAACCTCACGTTCTCGCTCGCATGCATCGGGTCTTGGGTAACCGCTGCACGCTCCAGAGGAGAGAACTGCTGTGGTCAAGAGACACTCGAAGGGACAAAGAGCTCCATGGGCAAGAAAAAGGGACGTCCGCACGGCAACGGCCGCACGGCAAGGCCAGGCCAGAGAAAAGCCAGCCGATCCAAGCGCGCGTCCGGCAAGCTCGTGCGCATGTACCGCCGCTACCACGCATGGCGCGCCCCGTTCCCGCTGTGGGCGCGGATCGTGTGCGACATCCTGTTCTGGGCCGTCATCGCCGCCGCGGCCTATGTGGCAATCGGCAGCCTGTGCGGAGCAATCCTCATCGCAGCTCCCCTTCTCGGGTTCTTCGGGCTCGCGTCGAGCAAGGAGCACGACGACGGCATCGACTGGAGCGACCACCGAATGGGAGGGCAGCCAAGGAACCCCGGGCCCAAAATTTAGAGTCCTCACGGTCCATGAACATGATCGGCCAGCTGCCAGCCGCGACCGTGCGTACGGCGGCGCTGCCCCTCGGCCTGCGCCAAGAGCCTGCTGCGAGCGCCGGCCCCGCCGTCCGGGTGGAGCTCGGTCTGGTCGTCAGCGTCGCCCGGGACAGTGCTGGCCGCTTGCGAAAACCCGCGCGGGCTTCGTGCTCGCCAGGCTCTCCCCGGCGAGTTCGTCCGGTTCGTTGTTCGGTGGCCCGGAGCCGCTCAACACACGTGCGGGCGGGCGCTCGTAGCCTGGTGTCGCTCGCGGTAGCCGCGGAGGTCTGCCATGCCCCGTGCGTGAGGCGTGGGAGCTGCTGCTCTCCGGGCCTGGCGCTGACCGAGTGCTCTGACCGCATACCTTCGCTGGGTTGAGCGGGTGTGGGGCCATTGATGCCAGCTACCTGGCCGAGGGGCTCCACCAGCTGATAGTGGACCGAGGACCTGCTGCGCAGGCCGACCGCCGCCCCGATCTCCCCCACCGCCGTCGCCTCGCCGTGAGCGGCGATGTGCTCGCGGAAACAGCGCAGCACGCGTTCCTGGATGTCGGTGAGGCAGTCGCCACGATATACCCCGATTAGAGCGCGTGTTCGATATTTGGGACACGCGTCAGGCCGGGTGCCGGGGGTGTGTCCCACGCCAGCGAGCCTTGATGGCCGCGAGTTCGCGTCACCGAAACCTGAGTTGCCGTGGTCAAAGACCCGCCCGCAGAGGCCTGTCACCGGGCAACCGCGTAGCTCGAGGGTGTGGCGGACCGGGGCGCGGACGCTCTTGCTACGGTCGCTGGATGCAGAGCTGGGACGGGGACGGCGTACGCGCGCGGATACGGGAGATGGCAACGCGGGACCCAGGGCGGGAGCGCTTCGGGGCGGACAGGCACCGGTACGAGTTGGCGCCTCGGCTGCCGAAAGCGGAGATCCGGGCCTTCGAGGAATCCCACGGAATCGACCTGCCCGTGGAGTACCGGTCTTTCGTCGCAGAGGTGGGCGACGGCCCCGCCGGCCCCAGCCACGGATTGATGCCCTTGACCGTCTCCCGCCCGGAGGCCGACGAGGGGTGGGCTGTGGACACCGAGTGGCGGGAAGACCGACTGCCGGGCCGACTCACCGAGCCCTTCCCTCTCACCGAACCTCTGCCCGGCCGGATCGACGGACCGGCCGAAGCACTGACCCGGGGCACGCTCATGCTGGCCGAACAGGGCTGCGGCATCTTCACACGGCTGGTCCTGAACGGCCCGCGAGCAGGCCAGGTCTGGCAGATCGATCCGGACTGGGGCGGCTTCACACCACTGAGCCCTGACTTTCGCGCCTGGTACACCGATTGGCTGGAGAGCCCCTGAACACGCGTCACGCCGCCCGGGCCGACCCACCGGCCTTCGACGAGGCAACATCACAGTGAGTGGCCCAGGCCACACGTAGGCGACTACTGGGCGGCCGCCAAGAACGGACGGTGCCGCCCGGCAACCTGGCAGCAGGCCTTCGACACCGTGCGCCGCCAAGTACCGGCATGCCCCCACTGCCGGTCGGACACCGCACTCGGCATCCACGGCCAGCGCCTGTCCAAGCGATCATGTAGACAACGACGGCACTCGCCAACCGAAACGCGGATGCGGATTGTCGGCTCGGGTGCCTACTATCCCGGCCATGCCAAGCCCCTCCGGATTCGCCTCTGCCCAGCGCCCTGACGGCACCGTGACAATCATCCACCAGAGACGTCCGGCGGGCGGGTTGCGCGGCACGCCTGGCCAGAGGTTCCTTGCGGAGGTCGAGCCGGGCGATGCCCTGCTGGTGATGGCCCGCTGGACCGGCGGCCTACAAGCACGACAATGAGCACACCGCGCGTAACCACCCACGCAACCGGATGTCGGGCCTGCCCGTCGGATCTTCGCGGTGCCCCTGTCGTTCATGCTGAGGCGGCCGCTCCCGGCCACCTCGGCCCAGTCAAGGAGAGAGCAGCTGACTCCGCATTCCCTCGCGTTCTACGTGGACGTGGTCATGTCTGGAACGGTGCTCGGCGCCAAGCCGACGGACAGCCCCGACCAGGTCAGCGCGATCTTGGGTTCCGACTTCGCCGAAAACTCCACTGACGACTACAGCATGTGGCGCGACTACGGATTGGTCGAGTTCTTCTGGGTCCGGGAATCGCCCGACCACCCGTGGGAGGGGCGCCACTTCACCCTGCAGGTGCATCGGCTCTCGTACTGGGGCAGCAGCATCGTCAACAAGGAGATTCGCGAGCGGTACGGCCGCTTTGACCGTCACCTCCGCTTCGACAAACTGCAGCGGCTGCTGTCGAACCGCGGCGTGTGCCTGGTGGATGTCCCGGACGCCAATGCCCCGGCCTTCACCATGCACTGGCAGCCCGCTTCCCAGGTGTCCGTCATGGCCTTCCGGGAACGCGAGTGGGGGCGGCCTCGTCGGCGCGGCAACGACCTTGTCGGCGACGTGCACAAGATCTCGTCATCACTGACTGCCGAGCAAGTGGCATGGAACAGGGCACGCTACGGCCGTCGTCAGCACACCTAGTGCCGCGTCAGGCAACGTTCGCCCTGTTGACGACCTCGCGTAGCCGTTCGTCGGCGGCGTGCTTGTTCCGCCAGATGATGTAGCGGCGGACCATGCTGCCCTGCTCCTTGTGGCTGGCGTGGTCGGTGCCGTCCAGGACGAAGTAGCGTAGGGCGGTGAACTGGGCCTCGATGCGGTTCAGCCAGGAGCTGTTGGTCGGCGTGTAGGCGAACTCGACATTGCTGCCTACGGCCCAGTCGCCGACCCGGCCGTCCTTCTTCGTGGTCAGGTGCGGCGAGAAGTTGTCGAGCACACTGCAAAAGCCTGCGTTGTGTGGGTGGCGGCTACATCAGGACGACGGGGACGGCGCGGCGTCCTCGGTCGTCCAGTCCCCGTCGAACAGTGCGGCGACCAGGCGGGTGTGTTCCTCCGGGAGCTGGCGGGCGCGGTGCTCGGTGCGGGCCTTGGCCAGCCATTGGCCGAGGTTGACGATGTCGCCGTCGACGCGGATGGTCTCGCGGGCGGCGGGGCTGCGGCCTTCGCGGTGCAGGAAGAGCTCCAGGAGCTGGACGGTCTGGGCGAAGGTGCGGCGGGCGCGGCGCCGTGGGCGGTGAGCGCGCCGATGACGCCGGCAATGGCGGCGAGAACGGCGCTGTGGCGAATGGTGGTGTTCAACATCTCCTCCTCAGCGCCCGGTTCGCCGTCGAATCCGACAGGAACCACCAGCTCGTCTTCGGCGACAACGCCCCCGCCGGCTTGCTCAACCTGCTCACCGGCCAAGGGCCGACCGAGTGAGCAGGGCCCACAGATCCGCGATCGTGAGCCGCAGGCGTCGGTCTGGCCGCCCCCACGGCCAGCACCCGCACGGACAAGCCGCTGCTGACGTTGAAGAGGTGAAGCGGCCGGACGGCGCCGACTACGACGACGCTCCGCCCATGGCCAGCGCGGTTCGCGCCAGCCCGCGCAGCCAGGCGTGGGCGTGGTCGGTGTCGTAGCGCTGATGCCATGACAGGTATATCGGTGCCGACGGCAGTTCGAGCGGGAGGGGGAGCACGACCAGGCCGAGGTCGGCGACCGCGGATCGCGTGGTGGCTTCGGGGACGCAGATCAGGAGATCGGAGCCGCGCGCGAACTCCAGCGCGGCCGCTTCCGTGGGCGCGGTCGCCACCACGCGGCGGGTGAGGCCGAGCCGCGCGAGGGCGTCGTCGAGGGCGTTGCTGAGGTTTCCACGTCGCGAGACGGTGACGTGCTCAGCGGCGGCGTACCGCTTTGCGGTGACGGTTTTGACACGGGTGAGGGGGTGCCCCTGTCTCACGACGATGACGAGACGGGTCTCGCCCACGTTCTCGGCGCGGATGTCCGGTGCGCTCGGGCGGTTGGCGTTCGCCTCCAGGTCCACCTCGCCGCGCCGCAACTCGGGGGTGTCGATGCTCGATTCCGCGACGAAGCGCAATCGCACGCCCGGCGCCTCTTCACGCGCGGCCGAGAGCAGTGTGGGGCCGCTCAAGGCGACCAGGGAATCATGCCAGCGGAGTGTGAAGGTGCGCTCCAACGTTGCCAGATCGAGTTCACGGCTCGGTGCCAGCACCCCCTGGACCTGGTGCAGCAGCTCGTGCACCTGTTCCCGGACGGCGATCGCATACGGCGTCGGGGTCATCGTGCGTCCGGTGCGTACCAGGATCTGATCCCCGGTCGTGCGCCGGATTCGGCCCAGACTCCGACTCATCGCGGGGGCGGTGACATGCATGCGCGCCGCCGCCCCGGCCACACTGCCCTCCTCCAGCAGCGCGTCGAGCGCGGCCAGCAGGTTCAAATCCAATTGCATGTGAGTAATCCTAGACGTGCTTTACATGCATTTGAAGTTAATCAAGGGGCTGTATACCTTCGAGACCAGAGCGCTGGACAGAGCGCACAGTTCGGCCCGAACACCCTCATCACCTCCTACTCGAAAGGGAGTTCACCATGTCCGAAATGCTTCAGACCACTGACGTCGCCGCCTTTGACGCCGACCTGCTCGGCCAGACCGCGATCGTCGTGCGTGGGGCCGGTTCGGCGCTGCGCGAGCGCTTCGGCGAGGTGGTCCGCTACCAGACCCGCGAAGAGCTGATGCGCGCGCTCGCCGCCAACGACGAGACGGCCCTCGACATCCTGCGCCCCCGCCTCACGCGCCTGCGTCCGGACGCCGGCTGGGTGGAGGACGAGCTGGACGGCGGGGCGCTGCCGCCCGGCGAATGGTGGGTCGTGGATCCGGCCGAAGGCAACGTCAACCACCTGCACGCCCTGCCCGAGTGGGCGGTGACCGCCACCCTCGTGCGTGAGAACCAGCCGGTGCTCACCGCGGTCCATCTGCCGTTGACCGGCGAGACCTACACCGCGCTCACCGGCGCGGGCGCCTACCTCGACGGCCGACCGCTGCACGTCTCCCAGACCGCGGACCTCGGCCTGAGCATCGTGGCCACCAGCCAGGCCCGGCCGGACGAGGACGACAACGTCGTGCGGCGCGTCGGCTCCTCGATCACTTCGATGCTCTTCGACGCCCTCGTCGTCCGCACCGCCGTGCCCGCAACCCTGCACCTGCTGAACGTGGCCGCCGGCCGGATCGACGCCTTCTGGCAGTTCGCCGGCGCCCGCGCTGATCTGCTCCCCGGCGCGCTGCTCGTCACCGAGGCCGGCGGACAGATCTCCGACGCCGAGGGCCTCCCCTGGACCCCGCAGAGCGAGAGCTTCCTGGCCGCCGCGCCCGGCGTCCACGCCCAGGCCGTCGCCACGCTCTCACGCTGACCGCGCACCACAACCTCCACGCACGGAAGGACCAGATCATGACCACGATCGCAGTTCTCGGAAACGGCCGAGTCGGCGGCAGTCTGGCCACAGCCCTCACCCGGGCAGGGCATGAGGTGACCATGGCGGACCGCGCGCCGGGCGCCGCCGCCGACGCTGCCCGGACAGCCCAGATCGTCGTCAACGCCACCCCAGGCGCCGGCTCGCTGGACCGGCTCGTCGCCCTGCGCGAGGAACTGCGCGACAAGATCCTCGTCGACGTCTCCAACGCCACCGTCGACGGACCGGACGGACTGCCTGCCCACCTGATCTACCCCGGCTCAAGCCTCGCCGAGCAACTCCAGGAAGCGCTCCCCGAAACGCACGTCGTCAAGACACTCAACACCATGCTCTTCCCGGTGATGACCGCGCCGGCCACGCTCACCCAGGCGCCCGACGCCTTCCTCTCCGGCGACGACCCACATGCCAAGCAGACCGTCCGTGAACTGCTCATCAACCTCGGCTGGCGCACGGAATGGATCACTGATCTCGGCGGGATCCAAACCGCCCGCGCCACGGAGGCCGCGATCCTGTTCGTACCGCACGTGATCCGGTCCAGCGGATTCGCGCCCTTCGCGATCTCGATCGCCCGCTGATCCGCACACACTGCACCGCCCCCGGCGGGTCACATCCAGAACAGATACGCCGCCGACCGCCGGCCATCAAGCGTCCGGCCCGGGCTCTGTTCAGCCCGGTGGGCGGTTGAGCTGGGCCATGAACTCACGGTTGACCGCCCGGGCGGCGGCGAGCTCGTCGCCTTGGTCCTGGAGTTTGAGCTCCAGGTCGACGATTTTGCTGTTCGAGGGTGGTGATCCGGGCCTTGAGCTGGTCGGTGTCCTCGGGGCCGCCGATGCCCACCTCGCGCCAGACTTGATCACCTAGTGCCGCATCAAGCTACGTTCGCCCTGTTCACGACCTCACGGAGGCGGTCGTCGGCGGCATGCTTGTTCCGCCAGATGATGTAGCGACGGAT
>NZ_JBSGDB010000330.1:0-10243 GCF_053602155.1 Streptomyces sp. NPDC004561 | reverse complement strand
GGGCCGGCCGTGAGGAACAGCGCTTGCCGGGATGATCCGAACGACACCCCCTAGGCCCGCTCGGGCGCACACGGGCCGTCTACGCTGCGGCCATGAACACCGCATCCCGTGCCTACCTCTCCGACCTGTTCTCGCTGGACGGCCGTGTCGCCGTGGTGACCGGAGGCAGTTCCGGCATCGGCCGGGCCGTCTCCGGGGCGCTGGCGCGCGCCGGCGCGAGCGTGGTGGTCGTGGCCCGTCGCAAGACCGAACTGATCGCCACGGTCGAGGAGTTGACGGCCGACGGGTGCCGTGCGGCGTGGGTGAGCGGCGACCTGGGCAGCCGGGCGGGCGTGCACGCCGCGGCCGAGGAGGCGGCCGGGGTCTTCGGAGAACCCGACATCCTCGTCAACTCCGCGGGGATCAACCTCAGGCCGCCGATGAGCGAGCTGGGCGAGGACGTGTGGGACACCACCATGGCCGTGAACCTGGAGGCCCCCTTCCTCCTGGGGCAGCGGTTCGGCCCCGGCATGGCCGAGCGGGGCTTCGGCCGGATCATCCACATCAGCTCCCAGCAGGCCCACCGGGCCTTCGTGCAGAGCGGCGCGTACGGCGTCTCCAAGGGGGCGCTGGAGTCGCTGGCCCGCTCGCAGGCGGAGGCCTGGTCCCCGTACGGCGTCACCTGCAACACCCTGGTGCCGGGCTTCGTGATGACCCCGCTGAACGAGCGGCTTTCGTCCGACCCCGAACGGGTGGCGGCCCTCGCCGCGCGCACGCTGACCGGGCGCAACGGGCTCGCCGAGGACTTCGCGGGCGCGGCGGTGTTCCTCGCCGGCCGGTCCTCCGCCTACGTCACCGGCCAGTCGATCTGCGTCGACGGCGGCTTCTCCGTGCACTGACGACGGCGCCCGGTGTCCGGACCCCGGCTTCGCCGCGTCCAGACGCGCGAAAGCCCCCGCCCGGACGGGCGGGGGCCGCACGCCTCCTGACGGAGGCTCACTCCGGGCTCACTCCACGGTGACCGACTTGGCCAGGTTCCGGGGCTGGTCCACCTCGTTGCCGCGGGCGGTGGCCAGCTCGCAGGCGAAGACCTGGAGCGGCACGGTGGCCACCAGCGGCTGCAGCAGGGTCGGCGTGGCCGGGATGCGGATGAGGTGGTCGGCGTACGGGACGACCGCCTCGTCGCCCTCCTCGGCGATCACGATCGTGCGGGCACCGCGCGCCCGGATCTCCTGGATGTTGGAGACGATCTTGTCGTGGATGACGGAACGCCCGCGCGGCGAGGGGACGACGACCACCACCGGCACGTCCTCCTCGATCAGCGCGATCGGACCGTGCTTCAGCTCGCCCGCCGCGAAGCCCTCGGCGTGCATGTAGGCGAGTTCCTTCAGCTTCAGCGCGCCTTCGAGAGCGACCGGATAGCCCACGTGCCGGCCCAGGAAGAGCACCGTGTTCTTCGAGGCCAGCGTGCGCGCCAGGGCCCGTACCGGCTCCATGGTCTCCAGGACGCGCTCGACCTCGACCGAGATCCGGGACAGGTCCTTGATGACGGCCTGGATCTCGTCGCCCCACTTGGTGCCCCGCACCTGGCCCAGGTACAGGGCCACCAGGTAGCAGGCCACCAGCTGGGTCAGGAACGCCTTGGTCGAGGCGACCGCGACCTCCGGGCCGGCGTGCGTGTACAGCACCGCGTCGGACTCGCGCGGAATCGTGGAGCCGTTGGTGTTGCAGATGGCCAGCACCTTGGAGCCCTGCTCCCGGGCGTGCCGCAGCGCCATCAGGGTGTCCATCGTCTCGCCAGACTGGGAGATGGCGATCACCAGCGAACGGCCGTCCAGGATCGGGTCCCGGTAGCGGAACTCGCTCGCCAGCTCCACCTCGCAGGGGATGCGCGTCCAGTGCTCGATGGCGTACTTGGCGATCAGGCCGGAGTGGAAGGCCGTACCGCAGGCGACGATGACGACCTTGTCGATCTCGCGCAGCTCGGAGGGGGAGATGCGGACCTCGTCCAGGGTGAGGGAGCCGGACGGGTCGATACGGCCGAGCAGGGTGTCGGCGACCGCCTTGGGCTGCTCGGCGATCTCCTTGAGCATGAAGTAGTCGTAGCCGCCCTTCTCGGCGGCCGAGGCGTCCCAGTCGACGTGGTAGGAGCGGACCTCGGCCGGGCGGCCGTCGAAGCCCGTCACCGTGACGCCGTCGCGGCGCAGTTCCACGACCTGGTCCTGGCCCAGCTCGATCGCGTTGCGGGTGTGGGCGATGAACGCGGCCACGTCGGAGGCCAGGAACGCCTCGCCCTCTCCGACGCCCACCACGAGCGGGGAGTTGCGGCGGGCGCCGACCACCACGTCCGGGTCGTCCGCGTGCACGGCGACCAGGGTGAACGCACCCTCCAGGCGCCGGCACACCAGCCGCATCGCCTCCGCGAGGTCCGCGCAGCCGGAGAACTCCTCGGCCAGCAGGTGGGCGACCACCTCCGTGTCCGTCTCGGAGTTCAGCTCGTGGCCGCGCTCGGCCAGCTCGGCGCGCAGCACCGCGAAGTTCTCGATGATGCCGTTGTGGACGACGGCGACCCGGCCCGCGTTGTCCAGGTGCGGGTGCGCGTTCGCGTCCGTGGGGCCGCCATGGGTGGCCCAGCGCGTGTGCCCGATGCCCGTCGAACCCGCCGGCAGCGGATGTTCGACCAGTTCCTTCTCCAGGTTGACGAGCTTCCCGGCCTTCTTCGCGGCGGCCAGCCCGCCGTCCGCCGGCACGGCGACACCCGCCGAGTCGTAACCCCGGTACTCCAGCCGCTTCAGCCCTGCCATCACGACATCGAGCGCCGACTGTGACCCTACGTATCCCACGATTCCGCACATGAGCCGCAGCCTACGGCCCGCGGCGGCCCCCAAAGAGCCTTCCCCTGCCCGAAATCGGAAATTCCCACCGTCGTACGAAGGCCCCGGCACGGAACCACGGCCCGATAGCGCGTGACGGACCCCACCCGCCGTGCCGTTCAAACTCCGTTAACAATGGACTGTGATCTCACCGGTCCCCTCGATGCCCCGGAGCGCCCACCGGCACAGGCCGGAGGCGACTCCCTACGTCGACCTCACCCGCGCCGAGTGGAGCGCCCTGCGCGAGAAGACGCCGCTGCCGCTCACCGCCGAGGAGGTGGAGAAGCTGCGGGGCCTGGGCGACGTGATCGACCTGGACGAGGTACGGGACATCTACCTCCCGCTCTCCCGCCTGCTCAACCTCTATGTCGGCGCCACGGACGGACTCAGGGGGGCGCTGAACACGTTCCTCGGCGAGCAGGGCTCCCAGTCCGGCACCCCGTTCGTCATAGGCGTCGCCGGTTCCGTCGCCGTGGGCAAGTCCACCGTCGCCCGTCTTCTGCAGGCCCTGCTCTCCCGCTGGCCCGAGCACCCCCGGGTGGAGCTGGTGACGACGGACGGCTTCCTGCTGCCCACCGAGGAGTTGGAGGCCCGCGGCCTGATGTCGCGGAAGGGGTTCCCCGAGTCCTACGACCGCCGGGCCCTCACGCGCTTCGTCGCCGACATCAAGGCCGGCAAGGGCGAGGTGACCGCGCCGGTCTACTCCCACCTGATCTACGACATCGTGCCGGGCGAGAAGCTCACCGTCCGCCGCCCGGACATCCTGATCGTCGAGGGCCTGAACGTCCTCCAGCCCGCCCTGCCCGGCAAGGACGGCCGCACCCGGGTCGGCCTCGCCGACTACTTCGACTTCAGCGTGTACGTCGACGCGAGCACCGAGGACATCGAGCACTGGTACCTGAGCCGCTTCAGGAAACTGCGCCAGACGGCCTTCCAGAACCCCAACTCGTACTTCCGCAAGTACACCCAGGTGTCGGAGGAGGAGGCCCTGGACTACGCGCGCACGCTCTGGCGGACCATCAACAAGCCCAACCTGGTCGAGAACATCGCCCCCACCCGCGGCCGTGCGACCCTCATCCTGCGCAAGGGCCCGGACCACAAGGTGCAGCGGCTGCGGCTGCGCAAGCTGTAGGACCGGCGGGGCTCGCCGACGCTGCCGCGGTCGACGGTGCCGGCGTCCCGCTGCACTCACCCCGGGCCCGCCAGGTCGCCCGACGAGTCAGTGAGGCCGGGACGGGGAACGAGGCGGCGACCGGACCCGCCACCAGGGCCGGACCGGTCGCCCGCGTCGGTGTCTCTCCTCCGTCGAGGGGCGTGCCGCACAGGGCGGCCTCGACGTCAGGGAAACAACCGGTGTTCAGTCACGCACTTCCCGCTGCGCCCGGCGTCCTAGCCCAGCGCCGACTTCACCGCGTCGGCCAGCCGGCTCGCCACCGACCTCGCCTGGTCGATGTCCGCGGCCTCGACCATCACCCGTACCAGCGGCTCGGTGCCGGACGGCCGGAGCAGCACGCGCCCCGTCTCCCCCAGCTCGCGCTCGGCCTCGGAGACGGCGGCCGCGAGATCGGCCGAGGTCCGCACCCGGGACTTGTCCACGTCCGGCACGTTGATGAGCACCTGCGGCAGCCGCTCCATCACCGACGCCAGCTCGCGCAGGCCGCGGCCGGTCTCGGCGATCCGGGCCGCGAGCAGCAGACCGGTCAGCGTGCCGTCGCCGGTCGTCGCGTGGTCGAGGACGATGACGTGCCCGGACTGCTCGCCGCCGAGGGCGAAGTCGTGCTCCTTCATCTCCTCCAGCACATAGCGGTCGCCGACGGCCGTCTGCACGAGGCGGATGCCCGCCCGCTCCATGGCCAGCTTGAAGCCCAGGTTGGACATCACGGTCGCGACGACGGTGTCGGAGCGCAGTGCGGAACGCTCCCGCATCGCCAGCGCGAGCACGGCCAGGATCTGGTCGCCGTCGACCTCCTCGCCGGTGTGGTCCACGGCCAGGCAGCGGTCGGCGTCGCCGTCGTGCGCGATACCGAGGTCCGCACCGTGCTCGACGACGGCGGCCTTCAGCTTGCCCAGGTGGGTGGAGCCGCAGCCGTCGTTGATGTTGAGGCCGTCCGGCTCGGCGCCGATCGTGACGACCTGGGCGCCGGCCCGCGCGAAGGCCTCCGGCGAGACCCCCGAGGCCGCGCCGTGCGCTTCGTCCAGGACGATCTTCAGTCCGTCCAGCCGGTTCGGCAGGACGGAGAGGAGGTGGCCGACGTACTGCTCGAAGCCCTCGTCGTAGGACCGGATGCGGCCGACCCCGGCGCCCGTCGGCCGCTCCCACGGCTCGCCGTGCCGGTGCGACTCGTACACCGCCTCGATCCGGTCCTCCAGCTCGTCGGCGAGCTTGTGGCCGCCGCGGGCGAAGAACTTGATGCCGTTGTCGGGCATGGCGTTGTGGCTGGCGGAGAGCATCACGCCCAGGTCGGCGCCGAGCGCGCCGGTCAGATACGCCACCGCGGGCGTCGGCAGCACGCCGACCAGCAGGACGTTCACACCCGCGCTCGCGAGACCCGCGATCATCGCGGCCTCCAGGAACTCCCCGGACGCGCGCGGGTCCCGTCCGACCACCGCCGTCGGCTTGTGGCCCTCGAAGGTGCCCGCCTCGGCCAGCACGTGCGCCGCGGCGACGGAGAGGCCGAGCGCCATCTCGGCCGTGAGATCCGCGTTGGCGACACCGCGCACGCCGTCCGTGCCGAAGAGTCGTCCCACTTGTCCTCCTGAGGAAGCGTCGATGGCGGAATCGGAGGGGCGCCGCATTGGTGGCAGGCGCCTCGACATCCGATCACACAAGCCTCTGAGCGTCTTGTGTCGTTATACGCCCTTGACTCGGATAAACGAACGCCCCGACGGCACAAGTGGCGTGCCGCCGGGGCGTTCGGAGTACGAGCAGGCAGCTGCTGATTAGCGCTTGCTGTACTGCGGAGCCTTGCGGGCCTTCTTCAGACCGGCCTTCTTGCGCTCGACCGCACGGTCGTCGCGCTTGAGGAAGCCGGCCTTCTTCAGCGGGCCGCGGTTGTTGTCGACGTCCGCCTCGTTCAGCGCACGGGCGACACCGAGACGGAGCGCACCGGCCTGACCGGAGACACCGCCACCCGCGATGCGGGCGATGACGTCGTAACGGCCCTCGAGCTCGAGCACCTTGAAGGGCTCGTTGACCTCCTGCTGGTGCACCTTGTTCGGGAAGTAGTCCTCGAGGGTGCGGCCGTTGATCTTCCACTTGCCGGTGCCCGGAACGATCCGGACGCGGGCGATGGCGTTCTTGCGGCGGCCCAGGCCGGCGGCCGGCTGGGGCTCGCCGAAGCGGGAGGCCATGGACTCCGAGGTGTACTCGCCCTCGACGGGGACCTCGGACTCGGTGGTGTAGCTGTCGATGTCAAGCTCTTCGAGCGGCTGCTCGGCAGTGGTCTCGGCCACGATTCTCCTCAGATTCTGTTCAGTCTTAGGGGGTGGCCGGACTTACTGCGCGACCTGGGTGATCTCGAACGGCACCGGCTGCTGGGCAGCGTGCGGGTGCTGGTCACCCTTGTAGACCTTCAGCTTCGAGAGCATCTGACGGCCCAGGGAGTTCTTGGGGAGCATGCCCTTGACGGCCTTCTCGATGGCCTTCTCGGGGTTCTTGTCGAGGAGCTCGTCGTAGCGGACGGAGCGCAGACCACCCGGGTAGCCGGAGTGGCGGTACGCCATCTTCTGGGTCCGCTTGTTGCCGGAGAGGTGCACCTTGTCGGCGTTGATGACGATGACGAAGTCACCAGTGTCGACGTGCGGCGCGTAGATCGGCTTGTGCTTGCCCCGGAGGAGGGTCGCTGCGGTGGTGGCGAGACGACCCAGGACAACGTCCTGAGCGTCGATGACGTGCCACTGGCGCGTCACATCGCCGGGCTTGGGGCTGTACGTACGCACGGTTCGTAGCCTTCGCTTCGAGTGAATGGTCCTGAACAGGTCACCGAAACGATCACGACAGCCTCGACCGCACCGCGGTGACGCAAACCGCGTGCTGATCGCTGGTCATCGGCCCGGTGGACCGGTGTAAGGGCCCGTCCCGTGAGAATGAGCAAGCCAATACACAACGAAGAAGCAGGTTACCTGCAGGGCCCCGGACGGGTCAAAACGAGTCCGTTCCCCCTCATGTCGGCGGACAAACGTGGCATGCCGACGGACGCGCTCCTGCACCCTGCGCCCCCCGTCTAAGATGCGCCCCATGAGTTACGGGCAGGGGGGACCCCAGTCTCAGTGGGATCCCTGGAAACCTAATTCCCAGCAGCAGCCGTGGAACAGCGGCGGCGACGACGGGACTCCGGACTGGGCCGCGCTGGCGCAGGCCTCGGAGACCCGCAACAAGCGCCGCAAAGTGCTGTTCATAGTGGGCGGCGCCCTCGCGACGGTGGCGATAGGCACCGCGGTCGCCATGGCCGTCGTCTCCGCGAACGGCCGCAACGAGGCCCACGGCCAGCCCGCCAGCCTGCCCGCCGGCTCGCTGCCGAGCGGCTCGGGCACCGCAGCGCCGTCCTTCGCACCCACCAGCGCCCCGCCGCCGCTGGATCCGAAGGACTTCATCGCCAGCGCCAAGAAGGACACCGCCCCGCTCAGCCCCGCCACGCTCTTCCCCGGCACCCAGCTGACCATCGGCGACACCGTCTACAAGAAGGGCGCCACGGCCGACACCACGAAGTGCGCCTCGGCGGCCGGCGGCACCCTGCCGAAGATCCTCACGGCCAACGGCTGCACCCGCCTGATGCGCGTGAGCTACGCCGACGGCGACATCGCCGTCACCGTCGGTGTCGCCGTCTTCGACGACCAGGCCCAGGCCGTGAAGGTCAAGGCCCAGGCCGTCGGCAAGACCAACCTCGTCGGCTCGCTGCCCGGCAAGGGCATCAAGAACTTCTGCGACGCCGCGATCTGCCGGACGACCACGAACGCCGTCGGCCGCTACGCCTACTTCACCATCAGCGGCTTCACCAACGGCAAGAACGTCACCAACAAGGACACCAAGGTCTTCCGCACCGGCGACGACCTCCAGCGGTTCGCCTTCGACCAGATCTACCGCCGCGGCCAGGCCCAGGCCTCCGCGGCGGCGAACCGGTAGCCGGCGAAGCGGCTCAGCAGCACCCCGCCGACGGAAGCGAGCGCTTGTTCCTGGCCTCCCTGTTACGGGCGGCCAGCAGCTCGTCGGCGGGGTAGCCGACCTCCTCCAGGGTCAGCCCGTGCGGCCGTACGACGTGCACGGCCGAGTCCCGCACCCCCGCGGCCAGCACCTTCCCCGGCCACTCCGGCCCCCGGTGCCCGTCGCCGACGAAGAGCAGCGCGCCGATCAGCGAACGCACCATGTTGTGACAGAAAGCGTCGGCCCGGACCGTCGCCGTGACGACGCCGTCCGCGCCCCGCACCAGGCTCAGCTCCTGCAGCGTGCGGATGGTGGTGGCGCCCTCCCGCCGCTTGCAGTACGCGGCGAAGTCGTGCTCCCCCACCAGCGCCCGCGCGGCCTCGTTCATGGCGTCCACGTCGAGCGGCCAGTCGTGCCACAGGACATGGCCCCGCAGCAGCGGGTCCACTCCCCCGGGGTTGTCCGTCACCCGGTACGCATAGCGCCGCCAGATGGCCGAGAACCGGGCGTTGAAGCCCTCCGGGGCCTCGGTGAGCCGCCACACCCGCACGTCCTTCGACAGCCGCCCGGCGAGCCGCTTGAGCAGCTTCTCGCGGTGCTCCGCCCACAGCGGCAGGGGCAGATCGACGTGGGCCACCTGCCCGCGCGCGTGCACACCGGCATCGGTGCGCCCCGCCACGGTCAGCTCGTACGTCTCCTTGGACCGCGTCACCGTGCGCAGCGCGTCCTCGATCTCCCCCTGCACGGTCCGCTTGCCGCCGGCCTGCTTGGCCCAGCCGTGGAAGTCGGCGCCGTCGTAGGAGAGGTCGAGGCGGATACGGACGAACCCGGGCTGTACTTCACTCACGAACAGATCCTCTCAAGCTCTGACTCCACCCCGGTACGCGAAAGCGGGCCCGCCCCGAAGGGCGAACCCGCTTCCCGCGTCAGGCAGAGCCTCAGGCGTCCTTCGACTCCTCGGCGGCGGCCTCCTCGGCCGGGGCCTCGGTGGTCTCCTGCGCCTGGGCCTCGTCGGACTCCTTGACCGCACGCTTGGTGGCGGCCTCGGCCTCACCCACGGCCTTCTGCTGCACCGTCAGCGCCTCGACCAGCTCGATGACGGCCATGGGCGCGTTGTCGCCACGGCGGTTACCGATCTTGGTGATGCGGGTGTAGCCACCCGGACGGTTCTCGTACCGCGGGCCGATCTCGGTGAAGAGCGTGTGGACGATGCCCTTGTCCGTGATGACCTGGAGCACCTGGCGGCGGTTGTGAAGGTCGCCCTTCTTCGCCTTGGTGATCAGACGCTCGGCGTACGGGCGCAGGCGGCGGGCCTTCGCCTCGGTGGTGGTGATACGGCCGTGCTCGAACAGCGACTTCGCGAGGTTCGCGAGGAGCAGCTTCTCGTGCGCGGCGCTGCCGCCCAGACGGGCACCCTTGGTGGGCTTCGGCATTGTTCTTCTCCTGTGTGTCTGCCCTGGCCGTGTCAGGTACCGGGGTCAGTATCCGAGCAGACGGTTGTCTGTCGGAGATCCGCACGACAGCCCCGAAGGGACATGTCGTCCGGAGGGGGCGCGGGGAACTGCGCGACAAGCCACAGCGCACCCGCACCCGAGTACGGACCGGAAGGCCCGAGCTCTTAGTACTGCTCAGTCTCCACGAACCCGGCATCCGCATCGTCATCGGCACCGAACGCGTCCGCGGCGGCGGTCGGGTCGAATCCGGGCGGGCTGTCCTTGAGGGCCAGGCCCATGCCGGCCAGCTTCGCCTTGACCTCGTCGATGGACTTCGCACCGAAGTTGCGGATGTCCAGCAGGTCGGCCTCGGAGCGCGCCACGAGCTCACCCACGGAGTGGATGCCCTCACGCTTGAGGCAGTTGTAGGAGCGGACCGTGAGCTCCAGCTCCTCGATCGGCAGCGCGAGGTCGGCGGCCAGGGCGGCGTCCGTGGGGGACGGGCCCATGTCGATGCCCTCGGCGTCGATGTTCAGCTCGCGGGCGAGACCGAACAGCTCGACCAGCGTCTTGCCGGCGGAGGCCATGGCGTCACGCGGACGCATCGCCTGCTTGGTCTCGACGTCGACGATCAGCTTGTCGAAGTCGGTGCGCTGCTCGACACGCGTCGCCTCGACCTTGTACGTGACCTTGAGAACCGGCGAGTAGATGGAGTCGACCGGGATACGGCCGATCTCCTGGCCCACCTGCTTGTTCTGCACGGCCGAGACGTAGCCGCGACCGCGCTCGACGGTCAGCTCCATCTCCAGCTTGCCCTT
>NZ_JBSGDB010000329.1:0-10265 GCF_053602155.1 Streptomyces sp. NPDC004561 | reverse complement strand
GGGGAGGTACCCGCCGTACCCCGGCGTCTCCCCCGCGCCCGCGTACGCGGGCGCGGCCGGAACGCCCGCGGGGACGGCGACCCGGTCGGCCGGTGTTCCGCACCCAGGGCAGGCCAGGGCGCCGTTGAGGTGCCGTTGGCACGGGTGGCAGTAGTCCATGACGCGGGAAGACTAGAGTCCGCGCCGGTCACGTTCCTAGGCGGCGCTGTGAAGG
Source organism: Streptomyces sp. NPDC004561 (assembly GCF_053602155.1). Classification (NCBI taxonomy): domain Bacteria; kingdom Bacillati; phylum Actinomycetota; class Actinomycetes; order Kitasatosporales; family Streptomycetaceae; genus Streptomyces; species Streptomyces sp. NPDC004561. The sequence goes on along the minus strand of NZ_JBSGDB010000329.1, from coordinate 10,051 downwards.
TTTGGTGCGGGACCGAAAGAACTCTCGAATGGCTTGCCGAAACCGTTACCCGTTCGACCCATTGACACCCCGACCGCCCCATCCTTACTGTCACGCCAGCATTTCGAACGTGTGACGAAATCTCGAACAGACTGAGGGGCAACTGCCGTGCGCATCACCGGAATCAGCACACACGTGGTCGGCACGCCGTGGCGCAACCTGACCTACGTCCAGGTGCACACCGACGAGGGGATCACGGGAGTCGGCGAGACGCGGATGCTCGGTCACACCGACGCGCTGATCGGCTATCTGCGGGAGGCCGAGGCCAATCACATCCTCGGCTCGGACCCGTTCGCCATCGAGGACCTCGTGCGCCGGATGAAGTACGGCGACTACGGCCGCGCCGGCGAGATCGTCATGTCCGGCATCGCGGTGGTCGAGACGGCCTGCTGGGACATCAAGGGCAAGGCGCTCGGCGTCCCGGTGTGGCAGCTGCTCGGCGGCAAGGTGACGGACAGGGTCAAGGCGTACGCCAACGGGTGGTACACGACCGAGCGAACGCCCGAGGCGTACCACAAGGCCGCCCAGGGGGTCGTGGAGCGCGGGTACCGGGCGCTGAAGATCGACCCGTTCGGCACCGGGCACTTCGAACTCGACCACGGGCAGACCCTGTACGCCGTCTCGCTGATCGAGGCCGTGCGCGACGCCATCGGCCCGGACGCCGAGCTGATGCTGGAGATGCACGGCCGCTTCTCGCCCGCCACCGCCGTCCGGCTGGCCCGGGAGATGGCCCCCTTCGAGCCGGCCTGGCTGGAGGAGCCGGTGCCGCCGGAGAACCTCAAGGCGCTGAAGAAGGTCGCCGAGAAGGTGGACCTGCCGGTCGCCACCGGTGAGCGCATCCACGACCGGATCGAGTTCCGGGAGCTGTTCGAGAACCAGGCCGCGGACATCCTCCAGCCCGACGTCGGCCACATCGGCGGCATCTGGGAGACGCGCAAGCTCGCCGCGACCGCCGAGACCCACTACATGCTGGTGGCCCCGCACAACGTGGGCGGCCCGGTGCTCACCGCCGCCTCCCTCCAAGTCGGCTTCACCTCGCCGAACTTCAAGATCCTCGAGCACTTCAACGACTTCGCGGACGCGGAGATCAAGAAGGTCGTCAAGGGCGCCCCGCAGGTCGTGGACGGCTACTTCCACCTCTCCGACGCGCCCGGTCTGGGCGTCGAGCTGGACGTGGACGCGGCCGCCGAGTTCCCGCAGCAGCAGGCCCGGTTCGACCTGTGGGCCGAGGGCTGGGAGCAGCGCAGGCCGAAGGGGTCCGAGTGAGCGGCGCCGTCGTCGTCGAGGCCCCGGGCCGGCACCGGCTCGCGGACCACACGCCCCGCGGGCCCGGCCCGGGCGAGGCCCTGGTGACCGTGCACGCGGTCGGCGTCTGCGGCAGCGACCGCGAGGTGTACCAGGGCAACAGGCCCGAAGGGTACGTGCGTTACCCGCTGACGCCGGGGCACGAGTGGTCCGGGACCGTCTCCGAGGTGGGCCCCGGTGTCCCGGCCCCGCTCGTCGGCCGCAAGGTGGTCGGCGAGGGCTTCCGCAACTGCCAGGTGTGCGACCGCTGCCACGCGGGCGAGACCACGCTGTGCACGGCCGGGTACGAGGAGACCGGATTCACCCAGCCGGGCGCCATGGCCGCGACGCTCACCCTGCCGGCCCGGCTGCTGCACGTCCTGCCGGACGACGCCGACCTCACCGCCGCCGCCCTGCTGGAGCCGGCCGCCTGTGTCGCGGCCGCCGCGCTGAAGGCCCGCGCCCAGCCGGGCGAGCGGGTCGCGGTGGTCGGCACCGGCACGCTCGGGATGTTCGCCGTGCAGTTCCTGAGGGCCGTCTCGCCGGCGGAGCTGCTGGTGGTGGGCACGCGCGACGACCGGGAGGCGCTGTCCCGGCGGTTCGGGGCCACCGGCTTCCGCGTCAAGGACCAGCCGCTGCCTGACGACTTCGACGTCGTCATCGAGACCGCCGGGTCCGCGTCGGCCGCGCGCACCGCCGCCTCCCTGCTCCGGCGCGGCGGACGCCTGGTCCTGACGGGGATCCCGGCGCCGGGCGCGGACGGGCTCGACCCGACCGATCTCGTCGTACGCCAGCTCGAGGTGCACACGGTCTTCGGCGCGCCGCCGGACGCCTGGGCGCACACCGTGCGGGTGTTCGGCGCCGGGCTGCTCGACCCTCGGCCCCTGGTCACGCACGAGCTCTCGCTGACCGAGTTCGCGCGGGCCATCGAGCTGGTCGGGGCCGGCGACCCGAAGGTGGGCAAGGTGCTGCTGCTCCCCTAGCCGTACGCCGGTCAGGGCGTGACCTGACGGCGCCCTGACCGGCGTACCACCACGGCCTTTTTCTGCCCCGAGTTGCGAACCACGTTCGAAATCTCGAACCCTCTGTACGCAAAGGACAGCCAGTGACCGACGCTTCCGCCCCGGCGGCCCGCAGGCCCGGCGAGCAGGTGCTCGCCGCCCTCGGCCTGGGCGCGCCCGCCCTCGACCCCGCCGACGCCTCCGCCCACAGCTTCCCGGGCGGCGGCCGCTGGCGCACCGAGATCCCCTCGTGCGAGGGTCCCGAAGCGCTGGCGGTCGTCCTCAAGGAGGCCTCGCGCCTCGACGTGCCGATCCACCGGATCAGCCAGGGCAGCGGCGTGTGGATGCTCACCGACGCCGAGATCACCGAGATGGTCGAGGCCACCGCCGCACGCGACATCGAACTCTGCCTGTTCACCGGCCCGCGCGGCACCTGGGACATCGGCGGCTCGGTGCGCTCCGACTCGCGGGGGGCCGGACTGCGCGCCCGGGGCCACGACGCCGTCGCCGGCTGCGTCGAGGACGCCGTACGGGCCACCGAACTGGGCGTCGGATGCCTGCTGGTGGCCGACGAGGGCGTGCTGTGGACCCTGCACCGGGCCCGCGAGAACGGGATCATCCCGGCCGGCACCACGCTGAAGGTCTCGGCGCTGATCGGCCCGGTCAACCCGGCCTCGTACGCCGTGTACGAGCGGCTCGGCGCCGACTCGATCAACGTGCCCAGCGACCTGACGCTGGATCACCTCACCGAGATCCGCCGGGTGTCCGGCGCCCCCATGGACATGTACATCGAGGCCCCCGACGACCTCGGCGGCTATGTGCGGATGTACGAGGTCGCCGAGCTGATCCGGCGCGGCGCCCCGCTCTATCTGAAGTTCGGTCTGTCCAGGGCTCCCGGCATCTACCCGTGGGGCACCCATCTGCGGGACGTGACCCTGGACACCGCCCGGGAGCGGGTGCGGCGCGGCCGGCTCGCCCTGGACCTGCTCGCCCGGCACGGCGCGGACGGCGACATGGCGCCCCTCGGCTCCCGGCTGCCCGGCACCCTCGACCGCTTCCCCACCGAGCGCCGCGCGGGATGAGCCGTGGGGACCGCGGGCCGTTCGCGGCCGGTCGCTCACCCATCGCGGCGGAGCCGTGTGACGACCGCGGCCCCACGCCCCTCCCGGGCGCGCTTCACCGACCTCGCTCCAGACAGCTCACGACGAGAAGAACAGGGACCGATCACCATGCGCACTCGTAGCAGCGCACTCGCCGCCATGGCCGCGGCCGCCTCGCTCGCCCTCACCCTGACCGCCTGCGGCCAGAACAGCTCGGGCGGCAGCAAGGAGAAGACCGGCGACGTCAAGGGCGCCACCATCGGCATCGCGATGCCGACCAAGTCCTCCGAGCGCTGGATCGCCGACGGCAACAACGTCGTCAAGAACCTCCAGGCCAAGGGCTACAAGGCCAAGCTGGTCTACGGCGAGGACGACCCGGACACCCAGGTCTCGCAGATCGAGAACCTCATCACGCAGGGCGTGAAGGGCCTGATCATCGCGGCGATCGACAACAAGTCGCTGAACAACGTCCTTCAGGAGGCGGCCGACGCCCACATCCCGGTCATCGCCTACGACCGCCTCATCCTCGGCACCAAGAACGTCGACTACTACGCCTCGTTCGACAACGAGAAGGTCGGCGTGCTCCAGGGCACGTACATCGTGCACAAGCTGGGCCTGGACAGCGGCAAGAAGGGCCCGTTCAACATAGAGCTGTTCGCCGGGTCCAACGACGACAACAACACCAAGTACTTCTTCGGCGGCGCGATGAGCGTGCTCCAGCCGTACATCGACAAGAAGCAGCTGGTGGTCAGGTCCGGGCAGACCAAGCTCAACCAGGTCACCACCCTGCGCTGGGACGGCACCACCGCGCAGAAGCGCATGGAGGACGTCCTCACCTCCGCCTACAAGAGCGGCCGGGTCGACGCGGTGCTCTCGCCGTACGACGGCATCTCCATCGGCATCCTGTCAGCGCTGAAGTCCGACGGCTACGGCTCCAAGAGCAACCCGCTGCCGGTCGTCACCGGCCAGGACGCCGAGCTCGCCTCCGTGAAGTCGATCACCGCCGGTGAGCAGACGCAGACCGTCTACAAGGACACCCGGCAGCTCGCCAAGGTCGCCGCGACGATGGTCGACGACGCCCTGAAGGGCAAGAAGCCGCAGGTCAACGACACCAAGACCTACGACAACGGCTCCAAGGTCGTGCCCGCCTACCTGCTCCAGCCGGTCAGCGTCGACAAGTCGAACTACCAGCAGGTCCTGGTCGACGGCGGCTACTACACCGCCTCCGAGCTCAAGTAATCGCGGGCCCCTACGGATTGGAAGGCACGACCATGGCGGGACCCGTCCTGGAAATGCGCTCGATCGTCAAGACCTTTCCCGGTGTCAAGGCGCTGTCGGACGTCACCCTGACCGTCCGGCAGGGCGAGGTCCACGCCATCTGCGGGGAGAACGGCGCCGGCAAGTCCACCCTGATGAAGGTGCTCTCCGGCGTCCACCCGTACGGCGGTTACGAGGGGGACATCCTCTTCGAGGGCGACGTCTGCCGGTTCCGGGACATCCGGGCGAGCGAGCAGCGCGGCATCGTCATCATCCACCAGGAACTGGCCCTGGTGCCGCATCTGTCCATCGCGGAGAACCTCTTCCTCGGCAACGAGCACGCCCGGCGCGGGCTCATCGACTGGCGGGAGACCCTGCGCCACGCGACCGAGCTGCTGCGCCGGGTCGGTCTGCACGAGCACCCGGAGACCCGGGTCGCCGACATCGGCGTGGGCAAGCAGCAGCTCGTGGAGATCGCCAAGGCGCTGTCGAAGCAGGTGAAGCTGCTGATCCTGGACGAGCCGACGGCGGCCCTGAACGACGAGGACAGCGGCAAGCTCCTCGATCTCATCCTGGAGCTGAAGAACCAGGGCATCACCTCGATCATCATCTCCCACAAGCTGGGCGAGATCCGCAGGGTCGCCGACTCGGTGACAATCATCCGGGACGGCCGGTCCATCGAGACCCTCGACGTGAAGGCGCCGGAGACCACCGAGGAACGGATCATCTCCGGCATGGTCGGCCGCGACCTCGACCACCGCTTCCCCGAACGCACCCCGCACCGGCCGCAGGAGGGCGCGGCACCGGCCCTGGAGGTCCGGGGCTGGACCGTGTTCCACCCGATCGACCGGCAGCGCATGGTGGTCGACGACGTGTCGGTCCACGTCCGGCGCGGGGAGATCGTCGGCATCGCGGGCCTGATGGGCGCCGGCCGCACGGAACTCGCGATGAGCGTCTTCGGGCGCACGTACGGCCGTTACGCCGGCGGCACGGTCCTCAAGGACGGCACGGAGATCCGTACGAAGACGGTGGCGGAGGCGGTCGCCCACGGCATCGCCTACGTCACCGAGGACCGCAAGCACTACGGCCTGAACCTGATCGACACCGTCAACCGCAACATCTCGCTGACCGCGCTGGGCAAGGTCGCCAGGCGCGGTGTGGTGGACGAGCACGAGGAACGGAAGGTCGCCGAGGGCTACCGCACGTCCATGAACATCAAGGCCCCGACGGTCTTCGAGCCGGTGGGCAAGCTGTCCGGCGGCAACCAGCAGAAGGTCGTCCTCAGCAAGTGGATCTTCGCCGGGCCCGACGTGCTGATCCTGGACGAGCCGACCCGCGGTATCGACGTGGGCGCCAAGTACGAGATCTACACGGTGATCGACCAGCTCGCCGCCCAGGGCAAGGCGGTCGTCTTCATCTCCTCCGAGCTGCCCGAACTGCTCGGCATGTGCGACCGCATCTACACGATGGCCGCCGGGCGGCTGACCGGTGAGGTGCCGCGGGCCGAGGCGACGCAGGAAGTGCTGATGCGCCATATGACGAAAGACAAGGCGAAGGACGAAGAGGTAACGCGATGAGCACGGATGTGACCGCCAAGAGCCCGGCCCCCGCGCCGCCGGGCAGGAGCGGAGGGGCGGCCGGCTCGGGTCTGCTCGGCCTGATGCTGGACGGCCTGCGCCGCAACATGCGCCAGTACGGCATGCTGATCGCGCTGGGGCTGATCGTGGTCCTCTTCGCGGTCTGGACCGACGGGGACCTGCTGCTGCCGCGCAACGTCTCCAACCTGGTGCTGCAGAACAGCTACATCCTGATCCTCGCGATCGGCATGATGCTGGTCATCATCGCCGGGCACATCGATCTGTCGGTGGGCTCGCTCACCGCGTTCGTCGGCGCCTTCGCGGCCGTCCTGACCGTGCAGCACGGGGTGTCCTGGCCGATCGCGCTGGTGCTGTGCCTGCTGGTCGGCGCGGTCGCGGGCTCGATACAGGGCTTCCTGATCGCCTATCTCGGCATACCGTCGTTCATCGTCACCCTCGCCGGGATGCTGCTCTTCCGCGGCCTGACGGAGATCCTCCTCAAGGGCCAGACCCTCGGCCCGTTCCCGGACGGCCTGCAGAAGATCGGCAACGGCTTCCTGCCCGAGGTCGGCCCGAACACCAACTACCACAACCTCACCCTGCTGCTGGGCCTGGTCCTGATCGCGGCCGTGGTGCGGCAGGAGTTCCGGGACCGCCGCCGCCAGCAGGAGTTCTCCCTGGACGTCGTGCCGACCCGGCTGTTCCTGCTGAAGCTGACCGCCCTGGTCGCCGCGATCCTGGTGCTGACCATGCTGCTCGCCAGCTACAAGGGCGCCCCGATCGTCCTGATCATCCTCGGCGTGCTGGTCGTCGGCTACGGCTACGTCATGCGCAACGCCGTCTTCGGCCGCCACATCTACGCGATCGGCGGCAACCTGCCGGCGGCCAAGCTCTCCGGCGTGAAGGACAAGAAGGTCACCTTCCACGTCTTCCTGAACATGGGCGTGCTCGCGGCCCTGGCCGGTCTGGTGGTCGCCGCCCGGCTGAACGCGGCCTCGCCGAAGGCGGGCGTCAACTTCGAACTCGAGGCCATCGCCTCGTCGTTCATCGGTGGCGCGTCCATGAGCGGCGGTGTCGGCACCGTCCTCGGCGCCATCATCGGCGGTCTCGTCCTCGGCGTGCTGAACAACGGCATGAACCTCCTCAGCGTCGGCACCGACTGGCAGCAGGTCATCAAGGGTCTCGCCCTGCTGGTGGCGGTCGGGTTCGACGTGTGGAACAAGCGCAAGTCCGGTTCGTAGGCGAAGGCTCCGCCGGGAAGGCCCCGCGCCCCCCACGGGGCGCGAAACCCAGCGGGTGCCTGTCCACCCACCTCAAGGGAGTCGCTCCATGGAACTGAACAGACGCACGGTCATCGCAGGCGCGGCGGCCGCGGGCCTCGCCGCGACGGCCCTCGGCGCCGGAACGGCACAGGCGGCCGCCTCGGGCAGGAAGCCGGTGAAGGAGCTCTTCGGCACGCTCGCCGACGGCACGAAGGTCCACCGCTGGTCGCTGGAGAACGGCGGCACCCGGCTGAAGGTCCTCTCCTACGGCGGCATCGTCCAGTCCCTGGAGATCCCGGACCGGCACGGCCGGTACGCCAACGTCTCGCTCGGCTACGACAATCTCGCCGCGTACGTCGCCGGGACCACCTACTTCGGCGCCACCATCGGCCGCTACGGCAACCGCATCGCCAGGGGCCGGTTCACCCTGGACGGCAAGGCGTACCAGCTGTCCGTCAACGACGGCGTCAACAGCCTGCACGGCGGCGCCAAGGGCTTCAACACCAAGGTGTGGGACGTCGAGCCGTTCAGCGCGGGCCCGGACGTGGGCCTGCGCCTGTACTACACCAGCGCCGACGGCGAGATGGGCTACCCCGGCACGCTGCGGACGAAGGTCACCTTCACGCTGACCCGGCACGGCGACTGGCGGATCGACTACGAGGCCACCACCGACAGGCCGACGGTCGTCAACCTCACCAACCACACCTACTACAACCTGGCGGGCGAGGGCAGCGGCAGCGTCTACGACCACGAACTCTGGCTGGCCGCGGGCCGGTACACCCCGACCGACGCGGGCCTGATCCCCACCGGGGAGCTGGCGAGGACCGCGGGCACCCCGTTCGACTTCACCCGCCGCAAGCCGATCGGCCGGGACATCCGAGTCGGCCGTCCGCAGCTGGTCACCGCCAAGGGCTACGACCACAACTTCGTGCTCGACAAGGGGGTGACCGGCCGGCCGGAGCACGTGGCGACCCTGCGCGACCCCGGCTCCGGCCGCACCCTGAAGATCCTCACCGATCAGCCGGGGGTGCAGTTCTACTCGGGCAACTTCCTCGACGGCACCCTCGTCGGCCCGTCCGGGCACACCTACCGGCAGGGCGACGGGCTGGCGCTGGAGACCCAGCACTTCCCGGACTCGCCGAACGAGCCGTCGTTCCCCTCCACCGTGCTCCGGCCAGGTGAGACGTACCGTACGACGACGATCCACTCGTTCGGTGCGTGAGGTGGCGGCGCCGGCGTGAAGTGGCTCACGTGAACCATGAGTTGAACGCCACCCCGCGCGCCTCCGTATCCAAGGGTGGCCCGTGCTCCCCCGCGCGGGCCACCCCGAACGGAGGTCCCCTTGGCCGGCAACGTCACCTCGTTGTTCCGCGGCACCGCCGCGCACAGCCCCTCGATGGCTGCGCTGACGCGGGAGGGCGGCGACGGGACCGGGCCGGTGGACTTCTGCATTCCGTGCAACCCGTACTTCCCGACCCCGGCCATGTTCGACGTGCTGGCGGCCCGGCTGCGCGAGATCGTCACGTACTACCCCAGTGACGCCGACGCGATCACGGCGGAACTCTGCGAACTCCTCAGGCTTCCGCAGAGTTGCGTGGCGATGGGCAACGGCTCCACGGAACTGATCACCTGGATCGACCATCTGCTGGTCCGCGAGTCCCTGGCGATCCCCGTCCCGACCTTCGGCCGCTGGACGGACCAGCCGATGGAGACGGGCAAGCGGGTCGACATGTTCCCGCTCCAGGAGGCGAACGGGTTCGCCCTGGACCTCGCCCAGTACGCCGAGTTCATCCGGGCGCGGCGGACCCGGGTGGCCGTGATCTGCAACCCGAACAACCCCGACGGCGGCTATGTGCGCAAGCAGTCGGTGGTGCAGTTCATGGACGCGATGGCGGACCTGGACCTGGTGGTCGTGGACGAGTCGTTCCTGGAGTTCGCCGACGCGGAGACCGAGCCGAGCGTGGTGCAGGAGGCCATGCTCCGCCCGAACGTCGTCGTCCTGCGCAGCCTCGGCAAGAACTTCGGCCTGCACGGCATCCGCTTCGGTTATCTGGTGGCGAACCCGGCCCTGGCCGGCCGCGTCCGCTCCATGCTGCCCAAATGGAACCTCAACTCCTTCGCCGAGCACGTGGTGTTCATGCTCAAGGAGCACGGCGCGGAGTACACGCAGAGCCTGACGCAGATCCGCCGCGACCGCCTGGAGATGGCCAGCCAGCTCTCCGCGCTCCCCGGCCTCACGGTCTACCCCTCCCAGGGCAACTTCCTGTTCGTGCGGCTTCCCGTCGGTGCCGAGGGCACCGTGGTCCGGGACCGGATGCTCACCGAGCACCGGATCCTGGTCCGCGAGTGCGGCAACAAGATCGGGTCGTCGAGCCGCTTCCTGAGACTCGTGGTGCGCCCCCAGGTCGACGTGCGTCGCCTGGTGTCCGGCCTGGAGCAGGTGCTCTACGGGTCCAGGAGGGGAGCCGCCGTACCCGAGCTGGGCACCGGGGCCACCTACAGCTCGGGGAGCGCGCCGGTGGACCGGCGGC
>NZ_JBSGDB010000328.1:0-10293 GCF_053602155.1 Streptomyces sp. NPDC004561 | reverse complement strand
GCCTGGTCGGCCTCGTCGTCGATGATCAACGCCGGGCAGTCCTGCAAGTAGTCCGCTGCCTTCTCCAGCCACCGCGCCAGCTTGCGCAGCACCGTAGCGTTCTGTGATCGGCAAGAGCCCGCGGAGCGTCGCCGGACAGGTCTTCCTGCTCCAGGTGGTCCTGGTGGTGCTGCTCGTACTGTGCGCAGTCCTCGCCCTCGTCGTGCAGTCGGAACGGGACACCGGTGCCGAGGCCAGGCGCCGTTCCATCGCCGTCGCCGAGACCTTCGCCCACTCCCCCGGCATCCTGCAGGCGCTGAAGACCCCTCATCCCTCGACGATCCTGCAGCCGCTCACCGAGGCGGGGCGCAGGGCCGCGGGCGTCGACTTCATCGTCGTCATGAACACCAAGGGCATCCGTTACACCCATCCCATGCCGAGCAAGATCGGGAAGCGGTTCGTGGGCCAGATCGCGCCGTCCCTGGCCGGCCAGATCTACACCGAGGAGGTCCACGGCCCGCTCGGCCACGAGGTCCAGGCGACCGTTCCCATCGACGACGCGCACGGCCATGTGACCGCGCTCGTCTCCGCCGGTCTGAAGGTCAAGAACGTCACCAACGAGGTGGACCGGCAGCTGCCGATCATCTTCGCCGCCGGGGCCGGAGCGTTCGTGCTGTCGACCGGCGGCACCGCGCTGGTGGGCCGGCGGCTGCGGCGGCAGACCCACAGCCTGGCCCCGGCCGAGATGACCCGCATGTACGAGCACCACGACACGGTGCTGCACTCGGTGCGGGAGGGCGTGCTCATCGTCGGTGACGGCGGGCGGCTGCTGCTGGCCAACGACGAGGGCCGGCGCCTGCTGGGCCTGCCCGCCGAGGCCGAGGGACGGTACGTGTCCGAGCTGCCGGGCCTGGACCCGGAGACGGTGGAGCTGCTTGTCTCCGGGCGTGAGGCCACCGACGAGGTGCTCTTCGCCGGGGAGCGGCTGCTGGCGGTCAACCAGCGGCCCACGGACCGCGCAGGAGGCCCCACGGGCACCGTGGTGACCCTCCGGGACACCACCGAGCTCCAGGCACTGTCCGGCCGCGCGGAGGTCGCCCGGGAGCGGCTCAAGCTGCTCTACGACGCCGGTCTGGGCGTCGGCACCAGCCTGGACGTCGCCCGCACGGCGGAGGAGCTGGTCCAGGTCGCCGTCCCGCGCTTCGCCGACTTCGTCACCGTGGACCTGGGCGACGCCGTGCTGCACGGCGAGGAGCCGCCCCCCACGGCGACGGACCTGCGGCGCATCGCCGTGCACGGCATCCGGGACGACCACCCGCTCTACGAGAAGGGCCGGCTGATCGACTTCCTGCCGTCCACCCCGCAGGCGCGGGGCTACGGCAGCGGCCGCGCCGAGCTGGTGCCCGACCTGTCCACGGCGACGGGCTGGCGGGCCCAGGACCCGCAGCGCACCCGGGAGATCCTGGACTACGGCATCCAGTCGCTGATCGTGGCCCCGATCCGGGCCCGCGGTGTCGTCCTGGGCATGGCCAACTTCTACCGCGCCAAACGGGACTCCTTCGACGAGGAGGACCTGTCGCTGGCGGAGGAGCTGGTGGCCCGCGCCGCCGTCAGCATCGACAACGCCCGCCGGTACACCCGCGAGCACACCCTGGCGGTCACCCTCCAGCGCAGCCTGCTGCCGCGGGCGCTGCCCGAGCAGAGCGCGCTCGACGTCGGCTACCGCTACCTCCCCGCCCAGTCGGGCGTGAGCGGCGACTGGTTCGACGTGATCCCGCTGCCGGGCAGCCGGGTGGCGCTGGCCGTGGGCGACGTGGTGGGGCACGGCCTGCACGCCGCCGCCACCATGGGCCGGCTGCGGACCGCGGTGCACAACTTCTCCACCCTGGACCTGCCGCCCGACGAGCTGCTGAGCCATCTGGACGACCTGGTCGGCCGCATCGACCAGGACGAGGCCTGCTCGGAGACCGCGGGCGAGATCGTCGGCGCCACCTGTCTGTACGCGATCTACGACCCCGTGACGCGCCGCTGCACCATGGCCCGCGCCGGGCATCTGGCGCCGGCGCTGGTCCAGCCCGACGGCAGCGTCACCTTCCCCGACCTGCCGGCCGGCCCGCCGCTCGGCCTCGGGGGCCTGCCGTTCCAGACGGCCGAGCTGGAGCTGGCCGAGGGCACCCAGCTCGTGATGTACACCGACGGCCTCATCGAGGACCGCACCCGCGATCTGGACGAGGGCATGGAGCTGCTCCGCCAGGCGCTCGCCGGCCACCCCGACCGGTCCCCGGACGCCAGCTGCCAGGCGGTGCTGGACGAGCTGCTCCCGCACGGGCCCAAGGACGACGTCGCGCTGCTCGTCGCACGCACCCGGGCGCTCTCGCCCGACCAGGTCGCCGACTGGGACGTGCCGCGCGATCCGGCCGCCGTGTCGCGGATGCGCCTCGCCGTGTCCGAGAAGCTGGAGGAGTGGGGCCTGGCCGAACTCGGCTTCGGCATGGAACTGGTCCTGAGCGAACTCGTCACCAACGCCATCCGCTACGGCTCCGACCCGATCCATCTGCGCCTGATCCGGGACCGCACGCTGATCTGCGAGGTGGCCGACGGCAGCAGCACCTCGCCGCACCTGCGCTACGCCGCGACGACCGACGAGGGCGGCCGGGGCCTGTTCCTGGTGCAGCAGATGACCGAGCGGTGGGGCACCAGGTACTCGCCGAACGGCAAGGTGATCTGGGCCGAGATGGCGCTGGGACAGGTCCCCGACCTGCCGCTGCCGGACCTCGACATGGACTGGTGAGCGCCCACGGAGACGGCGGAGGGCCGCACCCCCGGTGCCGGGGATGCGGCCCTCGACCGCTGTGCCGTGCCGCTTACTTGCGGATCAGGCTGCGCAGCACGTACTGCATGATGCCGCCGTTGCGGTAGTAGTCGGCCTCACCGGGGGTGTCGATGCGGACGACCGCGTCGAACTCGACACCGCTGTCGGTGGTGACCTTGACCGTGCGCGGCGTGGTGCCGTTGTTCAGCTCCTCGACACCGGTGAAGGAGAAGGTCTCCTCGCCGGTCAGGCCGAGGGACTCGGCGGACCGGCCCTCCGGGAACTGGAGCGGCAGGACGCCCATGCCGATGAGGTTCGAGCGGTGGATGCGCTCGTACGACTCGGCGATGACGGCCTTGACGCCGAGCAGCGCGGTGCCCTTGGCCGCCCAGTCGCGGGACGAGCCGGAGCCGTACTCCTTGCCGGCCAGGACGACCAGCGGGATGCCCTGCTCGATGTAGTTGCGGGAGGCGTCGTAGATGAACGACACCGGCCCGTCCGCCTGGGTGAAGTCGCGGGTGTAGCCGCCCTCGGTGCCCGGCGCGATCTGGTTGCGCAGGCGGATGTTGGCGAACGTGCCGCGGATCATGACCTCGTGGTTGCCTCGGCGGGAGCCGTAGGAGTTGAAGTCACGACGCTCCACACCGTGCTCGGTGAGGTACGTGCCGGCCGGGGTGTCGGCCTTGATGGCGCCGGCCGGGGAGATGTGGTCGGTGGTGACCGAGTCGCCCAGCTTGGCGAGGACGCGGGCGCCGGCGATGTCGGAGACCGCCTCCGGCTCCATGCCCATGCCCTCGAAGTACGGGGGCTTGCGGACGTACGTGGACTCCGCGTCCCACTCGAAGGTGTTGCCGGTCGGGACCGGGAGGGACTGCCACTGGGCGTCGCCCGCGAAGACGTCGGCGTAGGACGCGCTGAACATGTCCTCGCCGATGGCGTTCGCCACGACGTCGTTGACCTCGGCCTCGGAGGGCCAGATGTCCTTCAGGAAGACCGGGTTGCCGTCCTGGTCGGCGCCCAGGGCGTCACGGGTGATGTCCACCTTCATGGAGCCCGCGATGGCGTACGCGACGACCAGCGGCGGGGACGCCAGGTAGTTCATCTTGACGTCGGGGTTGATGCGGCCCTCGAAGTTCCGGTTGCCGGAGAGGACCGAGGTGACCGCGAGGTCGTGGTCGTTGACGGCCTTGGAGACCTCCTCCGGCAGCGGGCCGGAGTTGCCGATGCAGGTGGTGCAGCCGTAGCCGACCAGGTTGAAGCCCAGCTTGTCGAGGTACGGCGTGAGGCCGGCCCGCTCGAAGTAGTCGGTGACGACCTTCGAGCCCGGGGCGAGGGTGGACTTGACCCACGGCTTGCGGGTCAGGCCCTTCTCGACCGCCTTCTTGGCGACCAGGGCGGCGCCGATCATGACGTACGGGTTGGAGGTGTTGGTGCAGGAGGTGATGGCCGCGACCGTCACCGCGCCGTGGTCCAGCTCGTAGGTCGTGCCGTCGGGGGCGGTGACCTGGACCGGGTTGGAGGGGGCGCCGTTCGGGTGGATGGCCGGGGCGTCGGAGGCCGGGAAGGACTCCACGCCCGCCTCGTCCACGACGTCCACGTAGTTGCGCACGTCCAGCTTGAACTGCTCGGCGGCGTTGGCGAGGACGATGCGGTCCTGCGGGCGCTTCGGGCCGGCGATGGACGGGACGACCGTGGACAGGTCCAGCTCGAGCTTCTCGGAGAAGTCCGGCTCGGCCTTCGGGTCCAGCCAGAGGCCCTGCTCCTTGGCGTAGGCCTCGACGAGCGCGACCTGCTGCTCGGAGCGGCCGGTCAGGCGCAGGTAGTTCAGGGTCTCGTCGTCGATCGGGAAGATCGCGGCGGTGGAGCCGAACTCCGGCGACATGTTGCCGATGGTGGCGCGGTTGGCCAGGGAGGTGGCGGCCACGCCCTCGCCGTAGAACTCGACGAACTTGCCGACCACACCGTGCTTGCGGAGCATCTCGGTGATGGTGAGCACCAGGTCGGTGGCCGTCGTGCCCGGCTGCAGCTCGCCGGTGAGCTTGAAGCCGACGACGCGCGGGATGAGCATGGAGACCGGCTGGCCGAGCATGGCGGCCTCGGCCTCGATGCCGCCGACGCCCCAGCCGAGGACGCCGAGGCCGTTGACCATGGTGGTGTGCGAGTCGGTGCCGACCAGGGTGTCCGGGTAGGCCTTGCCGTCGCGGACCATCACGACACGGGCCAGGTGCTCGATGTTCACCTGGTGCACGATGCCGGTGCCCGGCGGGACGACCTTGAACTCGTCGAAGGCGGTCTGGCCCCAGCGCAGGAACTGGTAGCGCTCCTTGTTGCGGCCGTACTCCAGCTCGACGTTCTGCTTGAAGGCGTCGTTGGTGCCGAACTTGTCGGCGATGACGGAGTGGTCGATGACCAGCTCGGCCGGCGCCAGCGGGTTGATCTTGGCGGCGTCGCCGCCGAGCTCCTTCACGGCCTCGCGCATGGTCGCGAGGTCCACGACGCAGGGAACGCCGGTGAAGTCCTGCATGATCACGCGGGCCGGCGTGAACTGGATCTCCTGGCTGGGCTGGGCGCTGGAGTCCCAGCCGCCGAGCGCGCGGATGTGGTCGGCGGTGATGTTCGCGCCGTCCTCCGTGCGGAGCAGGTTCTCCAGCAGGACCTTGAGGCTGTACGGCAGGCGGGCCGAGCCCTCCACCTTGTCCAGCCGGAAGATCTCGTACGACTCGTCGCCCACCTGCAGCGTGCTGCGGGCGTCGAAGCTGTTCGCCGACACGACAGTCTCCTTCATTGATGTGCGCGTACCACCGTCAATCCTGCCGCCACGCCGGCTGGGCCGATCCGCTAAGGTAAGGCTAAGTTAGGTAACCCTTACTAGGTGGCGACTGCGGTGCGCCTGGCAGATATCTCGATGTCGAGATAACTCTAGTACATGGCCGCCGACTGGTCATGCCCGGCCGGGCCGGGCCCTGCCGTTTTCCGCCGGCGACACGGCGAACCGGACCAGCGTGCAGATATCGGGTGAATCACCCACAGGTACGACATCCCCCGGGAACCCGCAGGTCACTGACGCGCCGTCACCCGAATGGACCCCCCAACGGGCGCCATCTCATATCTGAGATAACCTCAACCCCATGGCAGACGATTACCTCGTACGCATCGGCAAGCTCATCCGTGATGCCCGGCAACACCGCGGCTGGACACAGACGCAGCTCGCGGAGGCGCTGGGCACCAGCCAGAGCGCGGTCAACCGCATCGAGCGGGGCAACCAGAACATCAGCCTTGAGATGATCGCCCGCATCGGTGAGGCCCTGGACAGCGAGATCGTGTCGCTGGGCTACGCCGGCCCGATGCATCTGCGGGTCGTCGGCGGCCGCCGGCTGTCCGGCGCCATCGACGTGAAGACCAGCAAGAACGCCTGCGTGGCACTGCTGTGCGCCTCGCTGCTGAACAAGGGGCGGACGGTGCTGCGCAGGGTCGCGCGCATCGAGGAGGTGTACCGCCTGCTGGAGGTCCTGAACTCCATCGGCGTCCGCACCCGCTGGATCAACGGCGGCGTCGACCTGGAGCTGGTGCCGCCCGCCGAGCTGGAGATGGCGGCGATCGACGCGGAGGCGGCCGTACGGACCCGGTCGATCATCATGTTCCTCGGCCCGCTGCTGCACCGCATGGACCACTTCAAGCTGCCGTACGCGGGCGGCTGCGACCTCGGCACCCGGACCATCGAGCCGCACATGATCGCGCTGCGCCGCTTCGGCCTCGACGTCGCGGCCACCGAGGGCCAGTATCACGCGCAGGTGGACCGCGCGGTCCGCCCCGACCGCCCGATCGTGCTGACCGAGCGCGGCGACACCGTGACCGAGAACGCGCTGCTGGCCGCCGCACGGCACGACGGCGTGACGGTCATCCGCAACGCCTCCTCCAACTACATGGTCCAGGACCTGTGCTTCTTCCTGGAGGCCCTGGGCGTCCGGGTGGAGGGCATCGGCACCACCACGCTCACCGTGCACGGCGTGCCGAACATCGACTCCGACGTGGACTACTCCCCCTCCGAGGACCCGGTCGAGGCGATGAGCCTGCTGGCCGCCGCCGTGGTGACCGAGTCGGAGCTGACGGTGCGCCGGGTGCCGATCGAGTTCCTGGAGATCGAGCTGGCGGTCCTGGAGGAGATGGGCCTCGACCACGACCGCAGCCCCGAGTACTTCGCGGACAACGGCCGTACCCGGCTGGTGGACCTCACGGTGCGGCCGTCCAAGCTGGAGGCGCCGATCGACAAGATCCACCCCATGCCCTTCCCGGGCCTGAACATCGACAACGTCCCGTTCTTCGCGGCGATCGCGGCGGTGGCGACCGGCCAGACCCTGATCCACGACTGGGTCTACGACAACCGCGCGATCTACCTGACCGACCTCAACCGCCTCGGTGGCCGGCTGCAACTGCTGGACCCGCACCGGGTGCTGGTCGAGGGCCCGACCCGCTGGCGCGCCGCCGAGATGATGTGCCCGCCGGCCCTGCGCCCCGCCGTGGTCGTCCTGCTGGCGATGATGGCGGCCGAGGGCACGTCGGTGCTGCGCAACGTCTACGTCATCAATCGCGGTTACGAGGACCTCGCCGAGCGCCTCAACTCCATCGGGGCGCAGATCGAGATCTTCCGGGACATCTGACCCCCCGCCCACGCATCCGCCGCCGTACCTCCAGGAGGAGGTGCGGCGGCGTTTTCGTGCCTGTTTTCCGGCGTGGGGCGGTGAAGCGGGCGGACGCGGGCACGGAGCGGTCAGCACGATCATCGGCGGCAACAGGTTCGGGCGGGGTGGGATCACTAAGCGACAAGCCGTCCCGGCGGCGTGCGGACTCCACTGGAATGGCGCGTCTCATGGTGAGCCCGGGGGGGGCGAGTATGGCAATGAGCGACTTGGTCGCGGCGGTACCGACGGATGCCGTCGGCTCGGTGGCGCGGGATGCGTGCCGGTGCGGTGTCCCTGCCCAGAGGGGAGGCCCGGGAGCCGCGGAGGAGAAGTTCCGGGGGCTGCTGGAGGCGGCGCCGGACGCCATGGTCATCGTCGACGACACCGGCATGATCCGCCTCGTCAACGCACAGACCGAAGCGCTCTTCGGCTACCGCCGCGAGGAACTCCTCGGCCGCCCCGTCGAACTCCTCGTCCCCGGCCGCTTCCGCAACCACCACACCGAACACCGCAACGCCTACACCCACAACCAGCAGGTCCGCCCCATGGGCGCCGGACTCGACCTCTACGGACTGCGCAAGGACGGCACCGAGTTCCCCGTCGAGATCAGCCTCAGCCCACTGGAGACCGCCGACGGACTCCTCGTCTCCGCCGCCGTACGCGACGTCAGCGAACGCAAGGCGGCCGAAGAGAGGTTCCGGGGGCTGCTGGAGGCGGCGCCGGACGCCATGGTCATCGTCGACGACACCGGCATGATCCGCCTCGTCAACGCACAGACCGAAGCGCTCTTCGGCTACCGCCGCGAGGAACTCCTCGGCCGCCCCGTCGAACTCCTCGTCCCCGGCCGCTTCCGCAACCACCACACCGAACACCGCAACGCCTACACCCACAACCAGCAGGTCCGCCCCATGGGCGCCGGACTCGACCTCTACGGACTGCGCAAGGACGGCACCGAGTTCCCCGTCGAGATCAGCCTCAGCCCACTGGAGACCGCCGACGGACTCCTCGTCTCCGCCGCCGTACGCGACGTCAGCGAACGCAAGGCGGCCGAGGAGCGCATCAACGAACTCGCCGCGATCGTCGAGTCCTCGCAGGACGCCATCCTCGCCAAGACCCTCGACGGCCGCATCACGTACTGGAACGCCGCGGCCCAGCGGCTCTACGGGTTCACCGCGGACGAGGTCCTCGGACAGCACGTGTCCGTGCTGGCGCCGACCGAGCGCAGGGACGAGATCACGCGGCTCCTGCAGCGGCTGCGCAGGGGCGAGAAGGTCGAGCACTTCGAGACGCTGCGGGTCACCCGCTCCGGAGGGCTGCTGGACGTGGACGTCACCCTGTGGCCGACGCGGGCCCGCAACGGCAGTGTCGTCGGTGCATGCGCGATCGTCCGGGACATCAGCGACCGCAAGCGCGCCGAGGCCGAGCTGACGGAACTCTACGAGCAGCAGCGGCACATCGCCCTCACGCTGCAGCGCAGCCTCATGGGTACGCCGCCCGCCATACCCGGCCTCGCCACCGCCAGCCGCTACCGTCCGGCGACCCAGGGCGCCGGCGTGGGCGGCGACTGGTTCGACCTGATCCCGCTGGGCGCCGGCCGGGTCGGGGTGCTGATCGGCGACGTGATGGGCCGGGGCCTGGAGGCCGCCGCCGTCATGGGCCAACTCCGTTCCGCCGCACACGCGTTGGCGAAGACCGGGGTGCAGCCGCGGCAGCTGATGCAGACACTGGAGAGCGTCGTCGCCGATCTCGACGTCCCCGACCAGCTGGTCACCTGCTGTTACCTGGTGATCGCCGCAGACACGGCGGAGGTGACCATGTGCTCCGCCGGTCACCTGCCCGTCCTCGTCGCCGCCCCCGGCCGGAGCGTCCGGGTGCTACCGGCACCCGTGAACGCTCCGCTCGGCGTCGGCGGTGTGATCTACGAGCAGTGCAGCACCACGGTCGCGCCCGGCTCCACCCTCGTGCTGTACACGGACGGTCTGATCGAGACCCCGGGGACCGACATCGAGGACCAGCTCACCCAGCTGATCGCCACGCTGGACACGCTCCCGGGCACGCCGCCCGACCTGGAGGCCGCCGCCGACCACGTCCTGTCCACGCTGCTGCCCGGCGCGGACGGGCACGACGACGTCACGCTGCTGCTGACGCAGTTGCCCGCGGCTCCGCTGGCCACGGTCGCGACGGACCTGCCCGCCACCGCCGAGTCGGTGCCGGCGGGCCGCGAGTTCCTGGACAAGGCGCTCGTCGCGTGGGGCTGCGCGCAGTCGGCGGACGACGCCCTGCTGCTGCTCTCCGAAGTCCTCACCAACGCCGTCCAGCACGCCCAGGGCCCGATCGGGGTGCATGTGTGCCGCACCGACACCGCCCTGACCGTGGAGGTCAGCGACCGCAGCCTGCACCTGCCCCAGCCGCGCCTCGCGGCGGAGGACGACGAGTCCGGCCGCGGGCTCCTGCTCGTCCGCGCCCTGGCCCACGACTGGGGCGTACGCCCGACGGACGAGGGGAAGACGACCTGGTTCAGCCTCAAGCTGTGAGGGCCCGGGTCACCCCGCGGCCGCCGGTACGCGGGCGCGCCAGGGGATCCAGGTCGCGGTCAGCGTCACGACCAGCGCCGAGGCCGCGACCGTCGCCATCCCCGGGGTCAGTCCCGCCGCCCCGGCGACGAGGCCGATCAGGGCCGGCCCGGCCAGCAGTCCCGTGGTGCCCATCGCGGCGACCAGGGCCAGGGCGTCGGAGCCGCGTTCGGCGGCGGCCACGTACACGCACGGGGTGACGGCGGCCGCGCCGAGGCCGACGCAGGCGAAGCCGAACAGCGTGGGGACC